>DAOVVF010000127.1 GCA_030632225.1 Candidatus Parcubacteria bacterium | reverse complement strand
CTAAATGAGCATCTAAAGCATTCTCAGAAATACTAATAGTATGAGCATTACCAGGATTGCCTGGAGGTATATGGCAAACACTCACTTTATTACCTCCCTCTACAGCTTGTACTATATTTACATAGGAAGCTACGTTCATAGACCACAAAAAGATAGTAAAAACCATTAAGAAGGTAAAAACTCGATTAATTTTCTTCATATTCTTTTTTTTTAGATAAATAATAATTGTGTAATATATCCCTCCGAATTACACCTATATATATTAATAAATTTATTCTCTTATAACGTTTCAAATGTACAATAAAAAGGGGGTCTAAGTCAAGTCCTCCTCTGTTTATAACATGTTAACAACTTTCTTAGAAGATTGTTAATACTCCTAAGAGTAAAATAAATAAAATAGATGATACTATAACTGAAGCATGCTGTTTACGTATTTTAACAAATACATTCAAAAGTAGAGCAAAAATAGCTAAGCCTAGTATTATCTTAAAATACAGATTACTAAAATTAAATAAAGGTTTTATATTTTCAGCAGGACTAGTCTTTAG
Organism: Candidatus Parcubacteria bacterium; assembly: GCA_030632225.1. Classification (GTDB taxonomy): domain Bacteria; phylum Patescibacteriota; class Patescibacteriia; order UBA1558; family GWA2-36-10; genus DAOVVF01. The sequence goes on along the minus strand of DAOVVF010000127.1, from coordinate 1,766 downwards.
AAACATATATTGATTAACTACAGTAGCTTTAGTTGGTACTATTTCTGACCACTTAATACTCTCTGTAGTAATATTACCAGCTTGATCTTTAGCAATTAAAGTAGCTGGTACTACAGGTTCTAGTGTTTCTACATTCTCTAGAATAGTACTAGCACTCCAACTATTATCTTCCGTATAGTCTTTAGTTAAAGCTAATTCATAATCACTGAATTGTACCATAGCTTCTACAGTATCTTCACTTAGATAGACTTCAGCTTTTACAACTAGATTATCTTGTCCTACAGGACTATTAGCCATTATATTACTTTTTTCCTGATCTACTACAGGACCAGTAGTATCTATATTAAAAATATATTCAGAAGATAAATTAGATTCCTCTGCTCTAATAGCTTTAATAACTAATTTATGTTCTCCTTCTGTTAATTCAATATCTTGGACTAAATAACTGTAATATACTTTAAAGTTACCAATTACAGTAGAATTATCAATTACTTCTACTCTATCAGCTTGAGGAGCATATATCCTTAAATTAACCACACTATTATTAATCAACTTAGCTGTAGGAGACTGTAATTCAGGTATACCTAAAGCTGTTTCTTTCTCAGATAGCACTGTAGGTTCTTCTTCTACTATAGGTACTTCAATAACTGGTTCTTCTTCCTCTACTACAGCTTGTTCTACTTTAGGAACACCAAAGTATTGAGCTACTAAAGATGTTTCACCTCCGTTGTATTCTCCACTAACCATAGCTACACCTATCTGTGTATAGTCTGTATCTATTAAATTAGCATAGTGAGTAGGACTTTTAACCCAAGCATCTACTACTTGTTGAGGTTCAGAAAAACCTAAAGCTAGATTTTCTCCAGCATATTGATAACTATATCCTTGCTGAGCTAGCCAATACTTTAAGTTCTTGTTCTCAGGACTTAAATGAGCAAAGTACTGGTTAATTAGCATATCCTGAGCTTTGTTCCAAGCAGCATTCCTTAATACAGCAGATTCTTCTAACTGATGTATATTTAAATTAGCTCTTAGACTATTAGTTAAACTTACTATCTTGTTACTTTGTTCTGTTAGAATATTAGGAGTTAACCAAGCAGTAACAGGAAAAGCCAGTAAAAAAACAACTAGTACCAGTTTAATACCAACTAGTCCTAGTGCATGAAAGAATAATCTTTTAGGATGTAGAGCTTGAGGCTTGTAATTATTAGCTGAGGAAGGTATAAATAGGTCGTGTAGTAAACCAGGTCCTTTAGGATTCCTACCCATCTTAACTTCTTGTCCATCTTTAATACCATCAGCATCTGTATCTGCTTTCAAAGGATCTGTATGATATACATTTACTTCTTCGTAATCATCTAGTTCATCATTATCAGAATCCTTACTTAAAGGATCTGTACCTAATTTCTTTTCTTGATCATCCATTAATCCATCAGCATCAGAATCTTTAAATTGTTTCTTCTTTTTAAACATAATTACTTAACAATAGACTATACTAGATAATACTAGTTTTGTCAATATAGTGTTTGTTTAGTAGTTTAATTATATCATAAAAACAGCTCTGAGGGGGAGCTGTTTTGGGGAGAGATAGGTTATTTATTTTTATCGCCTCTAAAAGGCCTTGGATCACTAATGGTAGCACTTGGCTTTGCTTTATGATGCCCATTTTTCGCTCTTCTATGATGTTTAGTTGTTGTTCTAGTTGTCTTCTTACTTTTTTTACAATGCATATTTTTAAATTAAATTCATTATTGCAAATATTCCTG
>DAOVVF010000118.1 GCA_030632225.1 Candidatus Parcubacteria bacterium | reverse complement strand
TAATGACAATAAGTAGTCTGATCTATTAATTAAAATAGAACAAAGAGTTACTGACTTGGGTATTAAAGGTAAGGTAGCCAGGCTATCTGTTTTAAAGAACATGAAAGAATTAATTACCGATGGTGTTAAAGAAGGAGTCAAAACAGTTGTCGCTATAGGTAATAGTCAAACCTTTGCTAAAGTAATTAATATTGTAGCTGATTTAGATGTTACACTTGGTTTGATTCCAGTTGATAACAATAATACAGTAGCCAAAATATTAGGCGTACCTCCTAAGGCAGCTGCTTGTGATACATTAGCTTCAAGAATAATTAAACAAATTGATTTGGGTAAAATTAATAACCACTACTTTGTTTACTCTGCTGAAATAGTAAATGGAGATATTAATATTGAATTTGAAGACTTTAAAGTTCAACCAACCACCAATAAAAATAAAATAAGTTTACACAACTTTGCTACTGATGATATTTCACCTTCTTCTAATCCAGTTGATGGTACTTTAGAAGCTGTTATTACTCCCATTAAATCTACTTTAGGCAGAAAAAAGAAAATATCTGGTACAGTCTTACCTTTTACAGAAATAAAAATAACTAGCAATGGTGAAGAGCAAGTATCTATTCTAATTGATGAACAGATTATAATGAAAACACCAGTAGATGCTACGGTAGCTCCAGCTAAATTAAATGTAATAGTTGGTTCAGAGAGAACTTTTTAGATTAGAAAAGCAATCTTCAGATACGCATACCTATTAGGTCGACATATAGTTTTATTTATATCAATTTTAATAAATTAAAAATTAAACCTATGAACGAACAACATGAACCAGCAAAAGCGGAAGGTGTTGTGGGTGATGAACAAAAAAAAGAAGACCCAATTATTAAAGACCTTGAAAAGAGGGGAGCAGCGCTTGGAGACAAGCTTAAAAAAGCCATTGAGAATGGAGAAGAAGAAATTACCGTAAGCGTTGATGATATGCAGATGTTAGCGAAGGATATGCAATTTTATCTTGATTCTCTAGAAAAAGCTGAAAAGAAAATTAAAGAATTAGAAAAAGATCAAGCTTAAAATAAATTGCTAGAATTAATAAGAAAAAAGAAACACCGTTTAAAAATATTTTTAAACGGTGTTTAAATTACAACAAATACTCGGGATCGTCTGTTGCTAAAAATGATTAATCTCCTTTACCAGTCATTTAATACAGAATAAGCAATAAACGCTACTAGTAAAGTAGCTACAATAAATACGCTTAGTCCGTAAGGACAACCCAGTACGAATGTCCATTGAATGGATACTGGAACACTAACAACAAAACCTAAAAACAATGAAAGTGTTACCACTACAAACTTTATAAAGATTTCATCTATCAGCCTTTTAACAGCAACCATTTTCTATCTCCTTGATTAAATATAAAAGGACGTTTATACAACGTCCTAGTATATGAAATATATATTGTTTTGTCAATTAATGATTATCAACTACTTCTACTTCTTTTTTCTTTTTAAAACCTAATACAATATACTGCTGTAATACAGTAAAGACAGTAGTTAAAAACCAGTAAAGGGTTAAACCAGCTGGAAACTGAGAACCTATTACTACTGTAATTATGGGCATAAAGTAAATCATTTGTTTACTCATAGCACCAGCTGCTCCTTTAGCTTTAGTGTCCATCATCATCTTGCCTTGCCAGTATTGTCCTGCACCAGCTAATACAGCTAACCAGATATTCTTGTCTGCTAAGTTTAGGAAGCCAAAAGCAACTTGGTTCAAAGGGCCAGGGTTAGCTACAAAGGTATATAAAGAATCCATAGCATTATCATTGGTTAATCCATTGTAGAAAACTCTATATATAGCAAACAAGAAGGGCAATTGAATTAACATAGGAAGACAAGAAGAAAAAGGATTAATCTTTCTTTCTTTGTATAGAGCCATTAACTCAGGGCCCATCTTATCCTTATCATCCTTATATTTCTCTTTAATCTTTTCTATCTCGGGATTAATATCTTGTAATTGCCTTTGTGCTTTAATAGATTTCTTGGACAGAGGATGAAAAACAATCTTAACTATTAAAGTTAAAAGTATGATAGCTATACCTAAATCCTGTCCTGGCACTACGTTATATAGCCAAACCAAGAGATTGAAAATCGGATCATAGAAAACTGTTGTAAAAAATGCAATCATATTTGTTTTATTTATTACAAAGGATCGTACCCACCCTTATTAAACGGGTTACAGCGTAAAATCCGCCAGCTAGTTTTTAATATTCCCTTTCCAGCTCCATGTTTAGCTATGGCTTGGTGGCCATATTCAGAACAATGAGGGTGGAAGCGACAAAAACCATGTGGATAGTATACTTGAAACCAACCTGTGTCAGGTGATAGAGTCCTTTGATACAAACGAATTAATTTTAATAATATTTTAGCAATCATTTAAATAATTTTATTTTCTCTAAAGCAAACTTTAATTGTTTATCTAGTTCTT
>DAOVVF010000101.1 GCA_030632225.1 Candidatus Parcubacteria bacterium | reverse complement strand
TTATAATATTATTAATAACCTTAATTAAATACTCCCACTCTAATTTCATCTCTTCTATAGTCAGTGGTGCTTCCTCAATCATTGGCACTTTAAAATCTTGAATAGATTTAATAATATTTAATTGTTTAGTTTGATATAAAGGCTCATGTTTTTTATCATATCCTGTCAAATGAACTTCTTGAATTCTATCTCCTAATAACTCATAAAAGGCTTTTGTGTTTTTCATACTCTCATCGTTTACATAGGCGTGGTTTACATCAAGAACTAATTTAAACTTATCATTTTTATCTAGTAGTTTCTTAAGCTCGTCGGGTGTTCTGTATAATTCTTTTCTATTATCCATATTTTCAAATGAGATATTGAATTCTACATTATTAAAAATATTAAAATCTTCAACTAAATCTGGATGGAATACTACTGTGTCTAATTTACGCTTCTTATTGAATCCTAAAATTTTTTTAAAAACAAATCTTGTTTGTTCATTATAACCATAATTAATTTTCGGGGCATGCAGACTTACATAATAAAAATCAGTTAAATCTTTAGAGCTAATCTCGTCTAACCAATCTGACTTTATTCTTTCAAATCTTAAAAAACCAAGTTCAACCACCCCACAACCTAATTGATGAATAACAGCTAAGGCTTCTTTAGCAGTCATTAATTTAGCTAAAGAACCAGTAGAAAAACCTAAGGGAATATTTTTATAGTCAATTATTGATTTTTTCATAACTATAGTTGGTGACCCCACGGAGAATCGAACTCCGGTTGCCAGGATGAAAACCTGGTGTCCTAACCACTAGACGATGGGGCCAAAAAGGTAAACAATATAATAGCTGAAAAATACTAAAAAGTCAAGATTAAAACTTGTTTTTCTGTAACTTACATAAATAACAAGTATAGTTAATTAAAGGATGAACAGCAATAGCTATAACTAAAGCTCCTAAGATTACTTGCCAAGGTATATCTACATACCAAAAGGTAAGTAGAATAGCTCCCAGCATCCAGTCTATTTGATCAAAAGGAAACCAACGAGCTCCAGGAGCAAGATTAAATCTTCTTTTAACAAAACTTCTAGCTAGATCACCAAACAAAGCGCCAAAGCCTAGTAGAAATCCTAGTAACCAGATATTAATACTACTGTAATCAAGAATAGTATACTCCGTAGTATTTAAATAAATAATTTTTTGCCAATTAACAATTATTAAAGCAGATAGAATACCAAAGAAAAATCCTCTGAATGTTTTATGAGGACCAAAGATAACCTTACCTCTAATTGTCTTGTTAAAATCAACTGGATAATCTAAAAAAGAAAGTGTTCTAAAAAAAGCAGCTGACATATTAGCAAAGCCTGCTGGTAAAAAGAACCAAATTATTTGTAGTAAATATTCTAACATTATTACCTCCTCTGTAATATATAATAGCTTTTTTTCAGCTATTGTTCAACAAAAGAGAAAAATCTGATATAATTAATATATGACTGAAGAAAATACAATTCCAGCTACAGCAGCTGATGTTAAACCTATTACTACTGCTCCTACGCAAGAGCAGACTTTTGGCAAAAGTGAACTATTAGACGCTGGCGCTATTCTAAAAGATATCCTAGGAATCAAAGCAGGGAATATTGTTGGTGATCTAGGAGCTGGTGGTGGTATGTTCACTACTCAGTCTGCTATGATAGTTGGCAACCAAGGACAAGTCTATGCTGTTGATGTTATGAAGAATATTCTAGGGGAAATAGAATCAAAAGCTAGAATGACTGGTTTAACTAATATCAAAACAATCTGGAGTAATCTAGAAATGGTAGGCGTGACTAAAATTAAAGAAGCTTCTTTAGATTTCGCTTTACTAGTTAATATTCTCTTTCAGTCAACTAAACATTTTGAAATACTGTCAGAAGCTACTCGTCTTTTAAAACCTAACGGTAAATTATTAATTGTTGATTGGAGTAATACTGCTCCTGGTTTTGCTCCACCCAGTGACAGGCAAGTAGATCCAGAAACAATTAAACAACGTGCCAATCAATTATCTTTAACTCTAGATCAAGAATTTAAAGCTGGTAATTATCATTTTGGTTTAGTATTTATAAAAGCTTAACATATATACAAACTTGACTTTCTAACTACAATTATTTAAGATTGAGGAGATTTTAAATTATGGATTTAGCAAGATTAATAGACATTTCATACTTGTTCCAAAGCCAGCCTGCAGAAGGTTTTTCCTGGCCGTTTAGAATTGTATTGCTGGTTATCTTTATCGGAGCTTTAGTACTAGCTATTTACTCTGGTCTTAGAGCTAAAAAAACTACTAGTGTTATTAAAAGGGTTTGGTCTAAATTTCAGCTCTGGGGCTGGTCAGCAGGTTTAGTTGGATTATTACTCTTTTCCTTTAGAGAATTACAAGCTATTTATATAGGAGCTAGAGTATATATACTAGCTTGGTTAATTATTATCTTTATTTGGTTTATCTCTATCCTTTTCTTTGTTAGAAAATCTAAGGCTACTAAAGAAGCTCGAGTTGAAAAGGATGAAGAATATAATAAATGGTTACCTAAGTAAGGTTCTTTACAATCAAGGAGGAAATAATGACTACTTTGGAATGGCTAGAAAAAGAGTTAAGTATCATTGATATTACTGACTACAAAGCTCCTGATACAAAAATACCGGAAGGCGTTACTATAGCTGGCACAGTCAATGATGAAGTTAAAAAACTTATTATCCTTGCTGGGGATTTAGAGAAAAAGGAAAAAAGCTTAAAAGATGAGCATGACAGCATCTGTCCGCCAAAAGGGAAAGAGCAAAAAGAAAGGCACGATGCCATTCTACAAAAAGAGTTGCTTGAAACAAGCTACGTAGCTGAACTAGTACAAAGCTTAATATGGGTTAACAATATAAGAGATTTTCCCGAACTCATAGACAAGCGTAG
>DAOVVF010000085.1 GCA_030632225.1 Candidatus Parcubacteria bacterium | reverse complement strand
CCTTCTACTATGCCATCACCACAAAAAGGGTCATGTCCTAAACGATCATAAAAACTAGCATCATGATATGAATCTATAGCTATTGGTGTAGTAGACACATTAACAGTAAAAACTACTGTCTTTTTCCAAGAACCAAAACCAGAAGTAGTACTAGCTGAAGAAGTTACTGTTTTAATACCATCAATTATTCCTGACATTTTATAAGTACAAGCCATACTAACATCATCTAAATTAAATACACCCGTAGTAGGAGTACTAGAAACAATTCTCCACAAAGCATCCTCAATACAAGTATCCATCAGCACATTAACTTCTTCTGCTTCAGAAGTTTGATAATTAGCTTCCATATCAGAAATATTCATCAAAGAAACTACAACTGCTGATACTAAAGTTAAGGTAGTAATCATTATTACCATAATTAAAGCTATGGTTCCATGATTATTTTTAAATTTTAATATTACATCTTTCATACTATTTTAATTAGCTCCTGGTGATTGTAGAGCCCATATTTCTTCATCACTTAAAGCTCTATTATATATTCGCATATCATCCATAATACCATCATAATAATCACCATGACCAATAACTAATTGCGCAGTTTGATTACGACCAGCATGTCCCGGAATATTAGTGCCAGTATATGTAGTGGTAACTACACCGCCAACTCCTTTTTGATAAGTAAAAAAATCTAATATTCCATGATGTTGATCATATCTAAGAGTAATATGATAAGTATTGCCTAAACTTAAAGCATAACCACTACTCCTATACCAAACTTTCACTCCATCACCCATAGATAAAAAGGGTGTATTATTAGCTAAATAAAATCTATTACCCTTTAATATTTTGCCCCAAGCAACCCTGTTTATAATACCATCTGAACTACTATCAAGTGTTTCTGGCTTAATCCAAATAGCATGAGTAAATGAATTACTAACAGCAAAATTGGGTGATTGAGGATTCGCAGCTACTCTAATACGATCTAATTCAGTTGCTTCAAAATCAATGGCTCCGGAACTACCATCAACTAAACCAGTAACAGAAGCTGGTGAATTATCACAAATAGTCGCATCAATACCATGACCAGAACTATCAGTAGCTGGGCAACCATCATCCATCTTATACCAAACAATTAAACCATCTGACTTTTCACCACGTATAACTACTGTGGAAGTAGCTGTGGAAGTAGCTCTAATACTTCTTAAAGAATCTGATAATATGCCTACTGACAATTTAGTAGTCACTGCTGTAAAATCACTACCCGTAGTAGTAGCTGTATTAGTAGCAAAAGTTAAATTTGAACTATAGATAGCTACGTTAGGATCTGTTAAATAATATGTATCTCCTACTGCTACATTACAAGCATTATATTCTCCATTATTCTCTATTTTGTTATGACAAGTCATTTGCAAACGATTAGTGTCATTATCTAAAGTTAATTTAACTCCTCCGCCATGAACTGAAACACAATCATCTGGTAAATAATCTCCATTGTCAAAATATAATGCTAATATAGCTGGCACTGTAGAAGTAGTCATATCAGAACAAGAACCATCAATATCTTTTAATAATCCTCCTGAATTCCTAATTAAGTACTCTATAGTACTTAAAGCTACTCTTCTGTTTCTAGAAACATCAAGATTAGAACTTAGTTTAGCAGAAGTACCACCTAAGGTTAAATGAAGATTAATAACGGCGGTTAAAAGAATAGCTACAATAGCTAAATATAGCATAGCTTCTATTATAGAAAAACCTTGGTTATTTAATATTCTCTTCATCAACGATATTTTAATTTAATAGAATATAATGTAGTACTAGCAGTATCACAGCCTGCCATTTCTACATAATATCTTAAAAATCTTTTATTACTCATATTAGCATTAGTAGTACTAGTAAAATTAGTAGCACTATTATCTCTAAATATCTGACTAGTAGTAGCACTAAATGGATAATTTGTATCAGCATCTATAATCAATTGCAAAGTACAACTACTTGATACACCTCCTTGTTCTATAGTTATACTATGTAATTCTTTTTCTTCGGCTCCTGTATCATAAAGTGAAGACATGACACTAGCTGGAGCTCCAGCCTGCCGAGTTAATTGTCCAGCTGTAGAAGTTATCATCTCTATCACAGAAGAAGCCATAGCTGTTTCACTAATCCAATATTCTCTATGGTAATCAGCTGACCAATCTGTTTGTTCCCAAAATCTTATCTGCCAATTAGTTAAATAGGTGATTAAAACATAATCATCTACACCAGTAGCTGATACAGTAACTGCTACTTTAATGGTATCCTGATAATCATCTCCTCCAGAAGTAACTATAACTCCATCATCTCCTCTGGTAGCAGCTGCTACAGCTACTACTCTGGTAAAACCTCCCCAAGTATCTGAAGTGCCATTAAATTCCCAACGACCATTAGCATTCTTAGTTAAACCATTATTAGATCCAATTACATTTTCTAAATCAGTCCAATTATTATCACGAATAGATCTAGCAGCTTCAATGCCTTCTTGAGCATATCTAGTCATTAACTGTTTATCTCTAGCACCAAAGAAATTACTATAATCATTAGTGACTACGCTAATTACACCTACAGCTAATATAGCAAAAATAGCTACAGCTACAATTAGCTCTACTAAAGAAAAACCTTGGTTGTTATTATATTTAATCTCCATAATATACTAACCCTAAAGCAGTACTAGTTACGTACTTATTATCACCATATATATTAGTTAAAGTTATGCCTTGTTCTACATTAGTACTCATAAGGCCTGAACTATATTTAAAATAGAATTCATTCTCCTCACTTGACTCTATATATACCTCTGTTAAAAACTCTACTTTTTCATCATAACCTTTATCTCTAGTATCATAATCATTTCCTTTAAAAATAATTATACAATCTTTAATACTATCTCCTTCATCATCACAATCAGTATCTTCATCTAAGACTTTAACGCCCCAATCATCACCAAAATAACTTGTTACAGCATAATTATGAGCTCGACTAATAAAATCAGTTACTTCTCTAGCTTTAGATTTTAAATCCTCTCTACTGGTAGTAGTAGATACTAAAGAAGCTGCTGAAGCTAATAATATAGTAAAGAGAAATATTATTAGCACAACTTCTATTAAAGTAGCGCCTTTATTATTTTTAATTATCATCTACCTATCTTGCTAGTTAAGTCATAAATTGGAGTGATTATAGCCATAGCTACAAAACCAACTATTAAACCAATAAATACTAAAAGAGCTGGTTCTAAAACTGTAGAAAAATTCTTAGTTGTATTATCAACATCTTCTTCATAACAGAATCCTTT
>DAOVVF010000009.1 GCA_030632225.1 Candidatus Parcubacteria bacterium | reverse complement strand
TCATTATCTTAAAAAAGCTATTATTAAATCTATTATTCTTTCAATCAGTTTAGTAGCTATTATCTCTCCATGGACTATACGTAATTACGTAGTTTTTGATGAGTTTATACCAGTTAGTATCGGAGGTGTAGGCTATAGTTTATTTATTGGCACTTATGAAGCAGGGTGGAGTGAATGGTTGGGTTGGAGAAAATATCCTGATAGTGCTTTTGACAGCAAAGAAGAAAGAAAGATTGTAGAGTCTTTGACTGATGAATATGCAGCAAAGTCTAATAGTATAGGTATTAAGGAGGCTGAGAATCAGTTTATAAATCTAGCTTTAACCAAGATAAAGACTAATACTTGGCCAGTGTTTAAGAACTGGTTTAGTAAAATACCACGCTTATGGTATCAGGACTATGTGCAGTTTTATGTTTATCCAGAAGCATCCGGCCTTTGGTTTATAGCCTATTTTATACTAGCTATACCAGCTTTTGTTTTTTGTTCTAAAAAAAGATTGAAATTAATGCTCCCTATATTACTATTGTTTCTTTATTTAACTATTATTTATTTACCTTTACATGTAGAGCCTAGATATGGAGTAGCTTTAATGCCCAGTATTATCGCATTATCTGGTATAGGACTGTGGATATTAGGCTATAAAGTGTATAAAAAATTAATAAAACAGCTGTTTTAGTATATATGAAGTCTAAATTACTATTACACACTTGTTGTGGACCATGTTCTATTTATGTTGTTGAGCAGTTATCAAAAGATTATGAGGTAACTGTTTATTTTTTTAATCCTAATATACATCCAAGAAAAGAGTATTTAGCTAGAAGAGATGAAATAAAAAAGTATTTAGATAAGATAAAGGTAGAGTTTGTTGAAGGAGAATATAATACTAAAGATTGGTTTAATAGAATTAAAGGTTTAGAAAAAGAGCCAGAAAAGGGTAAAAGATGTGATATTTGTTTTGAGCTAAGATTAGGCAAAACTGCAGAGAAAGCTAAACAAGATAATTATGATTATTGGGCTGCTACATTATCTATTAGCCCTCATAAGGATATTAAAAAGATAAATAGTATTGCTAACAAGTTAGCTAAACAATATAAAGTTCCTTTTTTAGACAAAGACTGGAAAAAGAACAATGGTTTTAAAATAGCATGTGATATGTCTAAACAAGAAAACTTCTATCGTCAAAATTATTGTGGTTGTATTTATTCACAAAAAAATGAAACTTAATTTATTTAATTATAATCTACCAGCAAAGTTAATTGCTCAAAAACCACTTAAGCAACGTGATAAATCTAAGTTGTTAATTTTAGATGTTAAAACAAAAAAAGTTCAGCATAAACACTTTACTGATTTAGAAAATATTTTAACTAGTAACGATGTATTGGTTGTTAATCAAACTAAAGTTATACCAGCTAGGTTGTTTGGAAAAAAATTAACAGGCGGTAAGATAGAAATATTGTTAACAGAAAAAGTTAATAGTAATACCTGGCAAGTAATGATTGGCGGACGTAATTTAAAAGTAAAAGACAAGATTTATTTCAAGAAAAAATTGGAAGCAACTATAGTCAAAGATATAGATGCTAAAGTGTGGCAAATTAAGTTTAACAAGTCTGGCAAAGAGCTGGACAGAATTATTGAACAAATTGGTTGTACACCAATTCCGCCGTATATAAAGACCAAAGATAGCCAGTCAGTTAGACAAAGATACCAGACAGTCTACGCTAAGAGTAAGGGGTCAGTAGCAGCACCAACTGCTGGTTTACACTTTAGTCCTCAGCTGATAGCAAAGTTAAAAGCTAAAGGTGTAAAGATTTTTAAAATTATTTTGCATATAGGACTAGGTACCTTTGAACCAGTCACAGTAGATGATATTACTAAGCATAAGATTCATCATGAGTGGGCTAGTATTGATATTAAGACTGCTAGAGAGTTAAACAAATTAAAATCACAAGGTAAGAATATAATAACTGTCGGAACAACTACTGCTAGAGCTTTAGAAGCTTTTAGTGCTAAAGGAAAATTAAATTCAGGCAGTAAGTGGGTAGGTATCTATATCTACCCTAGTTACAAATTTAAATTTGTTAATGACTTGATTACTAACTTTCATCTATCAAAGAGTTCTTTACTGTTTATGATTTCTGCTTTAGCAGGTAGAAAGTTAATTTTAGATACTTATCAGAAAGCTATTAAGCAGAAATACAGATTCTATTCCTTTGGCGATGCTATGTATATAAAAAAGAGACCCCATTAAACCTGCCCCAAGGAGGATAAATAGAGTCTCTTAGACCTCTGTGTTCATTTTTGCTTTTGTATTGTACGATTTTTGTCTTTAAATAGGTTATTAAACCAACTATTTATTTTTCTTACTTGAATGTGCTTTTTCAGAGCACTTTTTAGTTGATTTTAATAATTTTATTTTAAAGAATTTATTGGAGAGAACTATATGATATTAGTATTATAGCATATATTTTAATAAAAATCAAGTTTTTTATCTTTTCTTTAGTATAAAAATATTAGTTTGAGATATGAAGTTTAATTTATCTAGTAGATTTAGCGGAAAGAATCTCATAAACTTCAAATTAAAAAAATATTTATCAGGATATTTTAAAATATAGGGAGTATATTCTTTAAATTGAAAGTTAGAATACTTAATTAATTTTTTTAATTGAAAATAAGAAAGTAAATATATATCTTCCTTATATTTTTTAAAAAACTTAAGTATCAAGTGAAAGAAACTTAAGGGGAAATAATGTAAAAGAAACATATTATAATGTGTTTCCCATGGAAATAGTCTATTAGGAGTAGCTAAATAGATAATTCCTTCAGAATTTAAAACTCTATGTACTTCTGCTAGGTGTTTTGTAGAGCAAGGCAAGTGTTCAATAGTATGATTAGATATAATTATATCAAAGAAATTGTTATTAAATGGCAATACTTCTGATTGTACTATTTTAAAAATAATTTTTTCATTCTTATTTTTTCTTTGATCTATAACATCCACAGAATATACTTGATTTTTATTACTAAAAAAATCAGCAATCTCTCCGTTGCCAGTTCCAATATCTAAAATTCTTAAGCCTTCTAATTCTTTTTTATTGTAGTCTTTAATCACTTCTTGGATTTTCTGTGCTTTTAGGTATCTATTTTTGTCAACCACAAATTTTTTTACCTTAGCATTCATAAATTTTTAATAGGTTATTAATGATATTATGCCAACTGAATTTTTCCGTTATATTTTCTGAATAGTTTTTATTTGGATTTTCAAATATTTTTATTATTTTTTCTTTTAAATCAATAGGATCATTTGCCTTAACTACAAAATTTTTATTTTCTAGTACTTCACTTAAACCACCAACATCAGTAACAATTACAGGTTTTCGATAGTGTAGAGATGCCATAAGAGAGGCACTAGACGCTTCAAATTTTTTATAAGGAAAAATACATACATCTGACAACTTAATTATTTCTGCTAATTTTTTGTCGGGAATAAATTCTAAATATAATCTAATCCTTTCTTTTAAATTAAATTGATCAATTATATTTTGATAATCTTTAAAGTTCCCCCAGGCCTTCCCAGCTATTATTAACTTTATTTTTTTGTCTTTAATTTTGGCTAATGCTTTTAAAAGAATATCTAGTCCTTTGTATTCTCTTATATTTCCCCAGAATAATAAAATATTATCTTTAATATTAAAACCATATTTTTCTCTTAAAAAGTTTTTAGATAATTCAGATTTTTCCATTTCAATTATACCCATTGGAACAACATAAATTTTTTTGTTAGTCTCGTATTCTTTTAAAAATATTTTTTTGTTATTATTAGAATGGACAATATATTTATTAGCTAGTTTAAATGTACATTTGTTTAAAAAATTTCTAATAATACTTCTTTCATGGGGCTTTATATTATGTACAGTCATAATTACAATTTTTTTTCTTAATCTAACTATAGATAGAATAACTAAAAACATAGGAGCTAGAATCCAGCTCCAAGATTGGACATGTAACATTTTGGTTTTAATAGTCAAACCAGTTTTTATCCAGGATAAAGGATTGTACCAAGTTAAATAATTATGAATATATACGTTGTTTATTTGTGGCTCTTTTTTATTAGTTTTTGTACTACCAGGATATAAAAATTCTGGGTAGATACTTTTAAATCCATAAAAATCTATTTCACATTTTTTAGATAGAGCTTGTATTAATCCTAAAGTGTAGTCACTTATGCCCTTGATAGGAGGAAGAGTGCTTAACATAGAAATTTTTATATCTCTATTCATGTTTATTCTTTTTTATTCTATAAAGTATTTCTTCCTGAGTTTTTTTAACTCTCTTAATCATATCAGCTAAAAGACCAAAGATTATTAATAGCATGCCAAAAGTCATTAAAAAGATAGAAACCAATAGCAAAGTTTTAACAGGGCTAGTAGCTAAATAGATTATCCAATAGATTAAGGAAGTTAAGCCTCCTAAAAAACCAAGGAAAAACATTATTAAACCTGGCCAGCCAAAAAATTCTAAAGGCTTAGTATCTCTGGTAGCATTAGCTATTAGTCCTAGACTCCTAAAACCATATTTAATTAAATTACCTGATATATGAGATTGTCTATTTTTAAAGTAAGCAACATTAATAGGAGATTCTTTAATAATTAAATCTTTAGCTATAAGATCTATTAAGGTTTCTTGAGTGTAAGTAAATTTACCAAATATATTAAGACGTAAAGCAGCTTCTTTTGAATAGGCTCTAAAACCACATTGAGCATCAGTAAATTTTTGACCAGTAATTATATTAATTAGTTTAGTAAAATATTTATTACCAACTCTTTTTAGAAAAGGTACATCTTTACTATTAGTTAAAAATCTAGAGCCAATAACTACATGAGCTTGTTGTTTTAATATAGGGTTAATTAAATTAGGAATTTCTTGAGCATTAAATTGTCCGTCTCCATCTATATTAACAATAATATCAGCTCCTAGTTTTAGAGAAAGCTTTAAACCGCTTTGAAAGTTTTTACTTAAACCAAGGTTTTGTTTATGAGAAATAACATAATCAGCTCCAGCTTGTTTAGCTATTTCAGAAGTCTTGTCACTAGAACCATCATTCATAACCAGTATAGATATTTTATCTATTCCTGGTATAGAATGAGGTATATTTTTAATAACCTCAGAAATAGTTGATTCTTCATTATATGCTGGTATTTGTACTACTATGTATGGATTTTTATTCATATTATTATATAAGTATAGTATTTGTATTATATTATCATATGTTATAAAATACAAATAATAGCTATGAAATATTTGTTAAATAGATCTAATAATTTTGACAGGCTAGTCTTTATTATCCTGCCTTTTTTAATTTTATTTATTTACCATTTACTTTTTAATTTAAATATAGAGCAGCCTATAGTTTGGGCTGATGAGCTTATTTATCTTGGACATGCTAGGTATTTTATTACTGGTCATCATATATTATTAACTGGGCAAGCTTTTGCTCATTTTGGTTATTCTTTGTTGATAACACCAGCTTATTTACTATTTACTAATCCAGATCATATTTATTCAGCAGTAATGGTTATTAATGCTTTATTATTAAGCTCTCTTTATTTAATATTGTTCTATATTGTTTATAGGTTTTTGAAGATAGATATTAAGATAGCTGCTTTAATATCTTTTCTAGCTTCTTTTTATCCTGCATTTATTCTAACAGGCACTATAGCTTGGGCAGAAAGTGCCTTTATACCTCTTTATGCTTTAATTATATTATCTTTAATTTTATTCTTAAAGAAAGATAGTTATTGGACAGCCATTCTATTTGGTTTACTAAGTGGATTTATATACATGGTACATATTAGAGGCTTAGCTATAATTATTGCTTCTACTCTTTTCTTAATATTTTTAGTTTTAATTAAAAAAGTTAATTATCGTAAAGCTCTAGCTTCTTTTTTAGTTATGACCTTACTAGTTATAGTTACTATTTTAGTGAATAATAAATTATTAGCTATAGCTTTTGTAGATCCAGCATCTTATTCTAATATTTTTAGTAAGCTATTTTCTTTAGATAGTTTAAGAAGAATGTTCTTAGCAGCTTCTGGCCAATTATTATATTTAATACAAGCTACTTACGGATTATTCTTATTTGCTCTATTTTTTCTTTTTAGATATTTAAAGAAGATTATTAAATTAAAAATATTTACTAAAGATAATAAAGCAATAGTCTTTACCTATTTATTACTTAGTTCTTTTATTATTTTTGGAGCTTCTTTATTAATTGTTTTTGGTACAGATAATCATCCTAGATCTCATTATCTAATCTATGGTCGTTACAATGAAGGATTTCTAGCTTTGTATTTAGTACTAGCTTTAGTGTGGTTTTACAAAAGATATTATAGTTCTGAAAAAAGAAAGTTTTTATATACTGTTTTAGCAATAGGTTTTTTAACTGGCCTAACATTATTGTTAGATAAAGAACAATTTCTTTTTATTAAAGCAACAGAAGTTCAAGTTTTTGGTATAGATGCTTTAATTAGCTTTTTTGGCTGGCCCAATATAGCTTTTATATCAGGCGTAGTTATTTTACTATTATTAATATTGTATAAATTATTTAGTATAAGATTTGTAGCAGGTTTACTTCTGCTATTAATTATTTTTAATATCTTTACTATGGTTAGTTATCAAAAAGTTTTGAGTGATAGTAGAGTTAGAACATATGATATAGATAGAACTATCTTAAATTATATTGATAATTCAGACATTAAAGAATTGTCCTATGATAATACTATTCCTCAGTATTTCTTCCCCTGGTTCTATAATTATTTTTACTATCAATTCTATTTTGAAGATATAAAAATAAAACCCTTCTTTAGTAAAGAAGGAGGGCTACCAGATTATTCTTATGTTATTAGTCATACTAAATGGCCTCAGGCTCAGGAATTAGGCGCACAACCATTAATAATTGATATATACAAGAAGCAAGTATTATGGAAACTACCTAATTAAAGTGAAAATGAACCGTATCACCATCTTGGATAATATAGTTCTTACCTTCCATGCGCATTAGACCAGCCTCTTTAGCACTATTCCAAGAACCAGCTTTTAATAATTCTTCCCAGTTAATAACTTCAGCTCTGATAAAGCCTTGTTCAAAGTCTGTATGAATAACACCAGCTGCTTGAGGAGCCTTAGTGTCTTTAACTACTGTCCAAGCTTTAGTTTCTTCTGGACCTGTGGTTATAAAAGTAATTAAATTAAGCAATTTGTAACTAGTGGTAATTAAATTATCTAAACCGCTTTTTTTAATTCCTAATTCTGTTAAATATTCTTTAGCTTCTTGTTCATTTAAATCAGCTAGATCTGCTTCTACTTTAGCACAAACAGATAAACTATTATCATCTAGTTTTAAATCTTTACTTAAATCTTCTTCAGCTACATTATATAAATAGATGATAGGTTTAATAGTTAATAGATTTAACTGCTTAACTATTTTATTTTCTTCTTCCGTTAATTCTAACTGACTAACTAAGTGATTGTTATCTAAACATTTTTTTAATTTATCCAACAGATTTTTTTCTTTAATCTGTTCTTTATCCTGAGGGCCCTTTAATTTACTATTAACTTTATCTAAATGTTTAGTGACTGTTTCTAGATCAGCCAGTATTAATTCAGTGTTTATAATCTCCTTATCATATTCAGGATCAATCTGACCATATACATGAGTAACATTCTTGTCTTCAAAGTTTCTAATTACTTGAACTATAGCATCTACTTCTCTGATATGTGACAAAAACTTGTTGCCTAAGCCTTCACCTTCAGCAGCACCCTTAACTAAACCAGCTATATCAACAAATTCAATCGTAGTTGGAACAATCTTTTCCGATTTAGAAAGTTCAGCTAGTTTATCTAGCCTAGGATCTGGTACAGCTACTACTCCTACATTTGGATCTATAGTACAAAAAGGGTAGTTAGAAGCATCTACCTTGTTTTTAGTTAAAGCTTGAAACAATGTTGATTTACCAACATTAGGTAATCCAACAATACCTAAAGAAAATGACATATATTTAATTATTTAATGACACAATTAAATCATAAAAAAGGATATCTGGCAATGATTAGCATATTGTACTATAATATTCATACTTATGACTCAGCTTGATTTTAGTAAAGAGCTTAATAAAGCACAGTATGAGGTCGTTAGCTCAGGAAACGGGCCTCATTTAGTTTTGGCAGGAGCAGGTTCAGGTAAAACACGTACTTTAGTCTACAGAACAGCTTGGTTAATATCACAAGGAGTACCTGCTAACAAGATATTACTATTAACCTTTACTAACAAAGCAGCTAATCAGATGATGACCAGAGTAAAGAGTATTCTTAACTTAAAGACTTTTAGTCTCTGGGGAGGCACTTTTCATTCTATGGCTAATAGACTATTAAGAATCTATGGTAAATATATAGATATTGAACCAGATTTTACTATTCTAGATACTGATGACACTAATAATTTAATAAAAGCAATTTCTAAGGATATATTTGGTAGTATTAGTGAGAAGCGTAAACCCTCTTCAAGTTTAATTAGAGAAACTATTAGCTATTCAGTTAATGCTAAAGTAAGTTTAGAAGAATCTTTAGAAATGAAATTCTCAGAATGGTTACCAGTACTACCATATATTGAAAAGATAGCTAGAGAATACAAACGAAGAAAAAAATTATCCAATGTTTTAGACTTTGATGACTTGCTTATCTATTGGTTAAAGCTTACTAAACATCCAGAAGCTGGTAAATTACTAGCTAAGAAATGGGATCATGTTTTAGTAGACGAATATCAGGATACTAATCTAATTCAAGCCGAGATTATTTTTAATTTATCTAAAACACATCAGAATATTTTAGTAGTTGGTGATGATGATCAAAGTATCTATTCTTTTAGAGCTGCCAATATCAAGAATATATTAAATTTTCCTAAAAAGTTTAAGCAGTGTCAGATGTATAAGCTGGAAACTAACTATCGTTCTTCTCCACAGATATTAAATTTAGCTAATCAGATTATTTCATTTAAAGATGATAAGTTTAAAAAGTCTTTAAATCCAGTAAAAGATAGTTTTAACAAGCCAGAGTTAGTAGCTTTACGCAGTAATTTAGAAGAAGCTTGGTTTGTAGCTAATAGAATAGAAGGTTTAATAGCTGGCGGATTAAAGCCATATCAGATAGCTGTACTATTTAGAGCTGCTTCTAGTAGCCAAAGTCTAGAAATGGAACTTAATAAAAGAGGTATTGAATATGAGATGAGAGGTGGTTTAAAGTTTTTTGCCAGAGCGCATATAAAAGATGTGCTATCTCATTTAAAAATTTTAGGCAATTTCCGTGATGAAGTAGCTTGGTTAAGAGTATTACAATTATATGAAGGCATTGGACCAATGACAGCTCAACAGATCTATCAACAAATAGCTAAAGCAGATAGTCTTGATAAGCTAAAGTTAAATATGGCAGACAGAGCAGCTAATAGCTGGAGTAAATTGTATGGACTAGTGACTACTTTAATAAAGTACAAGGATAAAGGTATTTCTAAATTACTTAATCTAATAGTTGATCATTACATAGAATATTTAAGAGAAAAGTATGCTGATTATAAATACAGAGAAGCTGACTTAGAACAATTAGTATTATTTGCTTCAGAATATACTAGCTTGGGGTTGTTTTTAAATGAAATAAGTTTACAAGAAAGTTTTTCAGTTAAAGAAGCTAGGCAGGATAACAAAGATGCAGTTATTCTAAGCACAGTTCATCAGGCTAAAGGCTTGGAATGGCCAGCTGTCTTTGTAATTAACATGACTAACCAGTCTTTTCCTCACCCTTTCTGTGTTAGAGCCGAAGAACAGGAAGAAGAAAGAAGATTATTTTATGTAGCATTAACAAGAAGCAAGAAGTTTCTATATGTGTATAGTCTAGAAAACAAAAACTCAATGTTCTTAAATGAAATTAATCCGTATTTAATGAATATTTACATTGATACAGGAGAACGATGGCACCAAGGTCTTTCAGGATTTATTTCTAATTATATTAAAGGAATAAGCTTAGAAGTTCCAATGATATGTCCAAGATGTGGTAGACTCTTAACTGAACGCACTCGTAAGGATAATGGTCGTAAATTTATAGGATGTACTGGTTTTTCTGCAACTGGATGTAAATATACCTATAATCTGGAAGTTCTTGTAGATTATCAAGAACAATCGGTTTGTCCATATAGCTATACATGGCTCTCAATAAAAGGCAAAACTCTGTGTCATTTATTCTGAATATGATCCATCCTTCATAACTACTATTTTCATAAGAATTATCTTTGCTTGTTTTAAGAATACTTTCTCCAAGCCAGTGTTTATCAAAAGGCACTTCTGACAGGAGTTCCATTAACAATCTAACGATGACTGTTTTTTCAGGTTCAATAAAGAAACTAATTATACCATCATCTAAGTCTGCAAGGAAGAAACAATCTATAGAAGCAGGAGATTTAACTAAGAAGGATTTAACTTTTTTCTCAATTATAGG
>DAOVVF010000158.1 GCA_030632225.1 Candidatus Parcubacteria bacterium | reverse complement strand
GTTTGAATAAAAGCTTGTTCAAAAAGTTTTGTGTTAAATATCCATATATTAAAAGTTGAGCTTGCATCTCTTAATAATGCACCAAATTTCCTTAGAATCATTTGAGGGTCCTTTAGACCTTCTTTTGCAATTAATAGAAAGAAATAAGCTACAAATCACTGAAATTTCCTTAGCTCAGGTAACTGACCAGTATTTGGCTTATATAGAGAATCAAGACTCTTTGCCATCAGCTGAAGTGGCTGATTTTTTATTGATTGCTTCTAAGTTAATTTACCTGAAATCTAGATATCTATTGCCTGATCTTAATCTGGGGGACGAGGATGAAGTGGGCTCTTTGGAAAGACAACTTAAAATATATCGTCAATATTATGAAGCTAGTAAGAAAATCAATAGATTATATAATAGTAAAAAACGATACGCCTTTATTCGTTCAGTATCCTATAAACGAGCTCTTAGTCAGGAATTCAGACCGCCAGCTAATATTTCTTTAAAAATTATGTCTTCTTTGTTTAAAGATGTATTAGGTAGTGTTAACAGAATAGTTAATTTACCTAAAGTGGTGATGGCTAGAGCCATGTCTATTGGTGAGAAAATTGGACATCTCAGAGATATGATTAAGAGTAGTCGTAATTTTGATTTTTCTCGTTTGATTAAAGATAAAAAGGACAAAGTTGAAATTGTTGTTAGTTTTCTGGCTATGTTGGAGCTAGTTAAACAAAAAGAAATAGTAGTCAACCAAAATGAAATGTTTGGTAATTTAAATATTAAAAAATCAGAATAAGCTATGGCAGAGATAAATAAGATGTCACTTTTAGAAAGTTTATTATTTACAGTAGGTAAGCCTTTGAGTTTTAAGGAATTAGCTAGCTGGCTTGAGCTTAAAGAAAAAGAACTACTAGAGATTATTGATGAATTAAAAAATAAATACAGCGATAGCCAAAGTGGTATACAGCTGGCTATTAATAATAAAAAAATTCAGATGATTACTAATCCTGTTCATGGCAAAGCTTTGAATGAATATTTTAAAGCTGAATTATCTGGTGAATTAACCAAAGCTTCTTCGGAGACTCTGACTATCATTGCCTATC
This sequence comes from Candidatus Parcubacteria bacterium, assembly GCA_030632225.1. Taxonomy (GTDB): domain Bacteria; phylum Patescibacteriota; class Patescibacteriia; order UBA1558; family GWA2-36-10; genus DAOVVF01. The sequence goes on along the minus strand of DAOVVF010000158.1, from coordinate 458 downwards.
GTCAGCCTATTAGCAAAGAGGAGTTAGAACAAATCAGAGGAGTTAATTGTAGTTTAATTCTACGTAATTTATTGATTAGAGGCTTAATAGAATCCAGTGAAGCTAGGGGAGACTTAGCTGCTACCTATGCAGTGACTATGGATTTTTTAAGACATCTAGGTATTAGGGCAGTAGAGGAGCTACCTAATTTTGTTAAATTAAATAGTGATGAGAATCTGGCTAAATTATTAGGCACAGATTTAAATGATAAGGATTTAGAAAAATAGTATGAAAACTTTTTTAGTACTTAAAGAAGAGGACATTAAACAAGCTAAAGAGTTTGATTTAGATAGTGATAAATTGGGTCCTGATGATCATAAACCAGATAGGCAAGCTGTTAGAGCTGTGATTGTTGATGATAAAGGTAAGATAGCTCTGCTTTATGTAGCTAGATTAAATTATTATAAAGTTCCGGGCGG
>DAOVVF010000012.1 GCA_030632225.1 Candidatus Parcubacteria bacterium | reverse complement strand
TTGAGCTTCTCTACTTCTTCTATACCTTGGAGAAAAGATAAATAATATACTGTATTTTATTTTAGAAGCAATAAAGATTATAATTTTTTTATCAATTGCTAAAAAGTAAGCTATAGCTCTACCAACAAACTTTAACTTGTTAAAACCATTTATATTTTTAACAGCTCCTAAGTCTAAAACTAATTTAGTTTTAGCTGGTTTAATATGATGGTCTGTAATAGTAGCTTCTGCTTCTAAAATATCATCTGTAGCTTCTTCATCTTCTATAATTTCCATTTGTTCAGGCTTTAATGCAACATCACTAGAACTAGGATGCTTCATAAATAAAGAATTAAAGGTAACAAAGTCAGGTACAGTAGATAGTAGCTCATTTAATTTAACTCCAGCTGATTCAGGAGAATATTTTTTAACCAGCTGTTTTATTTTTTCTCTAGAAATGTAATCAAACAAAGATTCAGTAGAAACTATTAAAGTGTCTCCGGCATCTAATTGACCACTAATTATATCAGAAAATATTTTAGTTGGATTAACTGGTGGATTCTTTTCAATAATTGGTGTAACTTGATTCAAGTGAATTAACAAAGCATTGATATTACCAACAGAAGCTAGATAAATATTATTCTCATACATAATACCAACAGCCATAGCTAAAGTGTTTAACCAGTTTTTTATCTTGACACTAGTACTTAGTTCAGGTAAAAACTCATTTATTTTTTGTAGAATTTCTTCTAAAAGTATTTCAGGGTTATCTTCTTTGAGATTAACAAAATGAGTATCTATTTTTTTAATTATTTCATCAACTAAAGGCTGTTGATCTATTTTATGTTTAGGTAATTCAAGGATAACAAACAACTGTCCGCGTGGAGTTTCAGCACTAATATATAGTTCAGATATCTCACGAGAATGAATATGATCGTAAGTAAATACTTTATGATATTTAAGCTTACTCATTTACTTTTATTACAAATAATATTATACTATATTTAAGGATTTCAGTAAATAAACAGCTAATATGCTTGAACAAATATTTAGCTCAATTGCTCGAACAAAAATTTTGAAGTTTTTTTGTATTCATAACCAAGAAAAGTTTTTTGTTAGAGAATTAGCTCGTCGTTTAAGCGTACAATTGAATTCTACTCGTAGAGAATTAGAGAATTTAGAAAAGTTTGGTTTTCTTAAATCTGAAGTAGATAAGGGGAAGAAATACTATTTTACTAGTAATACATTTGGACTATTAACTGAAATAAAGAATTTAGTTTTTAAATCTCTAGCAATTGAAGAAATGAGAATAGCTTCTAAGATGTCTAAAGTACCTGGCATTAGTTTATTAATATTCACTGGAGCTTTAACTAAGACTAAATCAGAGACTGATGTGCTAATAGTCGGTAAAGTTAACAAGCAACAATTTGATAAATATCTGAAGAAAATAGCGGATGGTTTGATGGAACCACTTCGCTATACTTTTTTATCAAAAGCAGATTATTTGTATAGGTTAGAGATAGTTGATAAGTTTATCTACGATATTTGGGCTGGAGAAAAAATAGTAGTAGTTGATAAATTAACTAAGGATGTACAACAAACAGCTTTTGATGATTTTAATATAAAACATTATAAGAAGGTAGAGTAATGAAGAAGAAAATATTAATAATTTTAGGTTTAATTGTAGCAATAATTGTTGTAGTATTTGGAACGGCATTTATTTTAGAAGAAATAGAAGCAAGTAAGTATCCTAAATATCCCACAGGTCTCATACTAGAGGATGAGTATTAAAAGAAAGTAGAATAAAATTACTTTTTCTGGTATAATAAATACAAAATAAAAACAAATATGGAATTATTTACTTGGCCATTTGTAATTAGTGTAGCTTTTTTAATTTTTGTTACTGCTTATTTATTTAGAAGCAATAATGCTAATAGTTTTAAAAAGATGCCAAGCTTTTCAGGAGCTATCAGTAGATTTACTATAGACCTAACTCAATTAGCTCAGCAGAATAAACTAGATCCAGTTGTTAGTCGTGATAATGAAATTAAAAGAGTCATTCAAGTTCTTTCCAGAAGAAAGAAGAATAATATTATTCTGTTTGGTAAAGCTGGCATTGGCAAGACAGCTATTGCTGAGGGTTTAGCTATTGCTATAGCGACCAGAAAAGTACCTCATTCATTATCTAATAAAGTTGTTTTAAAATTAGATATATCATCTGTTTTAGCTGGTACTAAGTATAGGGGAGAGTTTGAAGAAAGATTCAAGGCTTTAATGGATCAGATTATAGCAATGAATAAACAGATTATTGTCTTTATTGACGAGATACATACTATTGTACAAGCTGGTGGTGCTGAAGGAGCTATAGACGCAGATGATATTATCAAAGCACCTTTAGCTAGAGGAGAGCTACAAATGATAGGTACTACTACAGAAAAAGAGTATAAACAGTATATAGCTACTGATCCAGCTTTAAATAGACGCTTTGAAGCCTTGTTTGTTGAAGAGCCAACTAAAGTCAAGACTGTTAGTATGCTAAGGGCTTTAAGGAAGAGTTATGAAGACTATCATAATGTTGTTATAACTGATGAAATAGTTAAACAGATTATTGAACAGTCAGCTAAGATAAAGGACAGAGTCTTTCCTGACAAAGCTATAGATATAATGGATGAAGTATCTGCTAAAGTAAGATTAGATAATATAGATAGTGATAAACAGATAGAAATAACTGTGAAAGATTTAAAGGAAGTATTAAAAGGGTTTATATAAATTATTAAATAAATTTTTATGATTAAAGATCAATCAAAAATTCATGAAACAACAATTCAAGTAAAGCAAAAGCTTGGTATGCATACTAAAGTACTTTTGGGCTTAGCCATGGTAGCCACTTTATTTGTTGGTGTTTCATTTGCTGCAGCTTCTTTAGATTTTAAAAGAGTTGCTTCTAGGGATTCAAGCTACAGGTTACCTATTTTACCTAAACCAGTTAAAAAGGCTTTAACAGTTAGGATTAATACTGTTGATCCAACTTCTAGTTTAGTCATAGGACAGCAGGGCGGAATAGAGACAGTAGGTAAATTTACTTTGTATGCTAAAGATGTGTCTTTAGATATATCTTCTATGAGCTTTGAAATTATAGCTCCTGATGGCGGTATAGTGGGAGGTCATGATGAGATTGATAGACTGTATGTATATAAAGGTATCAGTCCAGTAGGTTTTAAGACAGTAACTTCAAATGTATTTAGTGTTGATTTAAGTAGTCTAACAATACCAGCTCGTGGTAGTCAGGAGTTTACTGTAAAAGCTTCTTTTGCTGAATTGAATAGAGAAGTAGTTCCAGCTGAATCAGGCGCTGGTCTTAAATTTAAGTTAAATGATGTGGATGCTAAGAATGGTGGAGTTAATGTTCCAGTTTATGGTTTAGGTAATGCTTTTAATACTTTTACGTCAGTAAAAAGTTTACCATTAATATTTAATATGCCTTTTAATGGTATAGGTGAAATGTCTACTACTAGCTTAACCACTTTATATAAGTTTGGTGTAACAGCTACTTCTTCCCCAGCAGGTTTATATAAGTTTAGTTTTAATTTAACTAATATGAATGTTAATTTAGATGATGATAGCTTTATATTATTTGAATCTGATACTACAGCTAATTTTGGTAATATTATTGCTAAAGCAGGAGATTTTGATACCAGTCAATTATCATCTTCTGGTGGTATTTTAGAAGCTTATTTAGATCCTGGTGATAATAATCCTGTACAACCTGGAAAAGAGCATAGAGTAATTTCAGCTTTCCAAACTAAATATTATGTTTTAAGAGGTATAGCTGTCTATTCACAACCTCCTGATGATTTTGGTGTTGATAGAGCAATTTTTACAAAGATTTTAAATGACAGCTGGTTTGCTGGAAATCAACCATTTAATGCTAATGAAGTTGATAATAGTGAGCATGATAATTTTATATGGTCAGATTTAAACTTTGCTTTGTATTCTACTTCAACAGCTCCTAGTACAGAAGGATGGTTTAATAGCTTTAGAGTGCCACACTTTGATTACGCAGCATCTTACACTCAGTTAGTAACTCAATAAATGTAAATACAATAAAAGCCTATCATTTGATAGGTTTTTATTTTTCTGGTATATTGTAGCCATGATCCTAGTTTTAAATATTGAAGACCATAACAAGGCTAGCTGGCTTGTTGTAGAAAACAAGGAGATTAAGTATTCTCATGATTTTGTAATGAATAAAGGAGAGGATAGCACTCTATTACAGTTAGATAATCTATTTAAAAAGAATAAATTAGGCTTTAAGGATATTAAAGGATTAGCTTTAACAGTTAAAGAAGCTAGTTTAACTCAAGTTAAGATTTTTACTGCTATTATAAATACAATTGGTTGGCAATTTAATTTACCAGTTACTGCTCAGTATTATCAAGAGTTAAGTATAGCTAAAATACTAAAAGATTTAGCTAAACAAAAAAAATTCAAAGCTTTAATAGCTAAATATAAGAATAAGGCGGAAATAACTATTAGTAAGAAGCCAAAAAGGTACAGTTTAGTAAAATAATTAACTTTAGATAGAACTACTTTCTAAACAGGGGGGTAGTTTTTTAATTGTGGATAACCTGTGAACTTATTAACATTGACACAAAGGGTCCAAGTGGGGTATAATGTATGTATAGACCACAAATGTGGAAAAAAGTGGGGAATTAATAAAAATAACTGTGGATAACTTTCTCAACTATGTTTATTGGTGAATATAAATATAATTTAGATACTAAGAATAGATTAGCATTACCTAGTAAATTCAGAAAATTGTTTAACTCTGGAGCAGTTATAACCAGAGGTTTAGATAATTGTTTATTTATATACACTGCTAAAGAATGGAATAAACTAGTAGAAAAGTTAGCTGGTTTACCAATTAGTCAAGCTAAATCACGTGCTTTTTCACGTTTGATGCTAGCTGGAGCTATGGATGTTAGATTAGATACCCAAGGTAGAATAATCTTACCAGATTATCTAAAAGAATTTGCTAACTTAAGCAAAAAAGTAATTGTCGCTGGACTATATAATCGTTTAGAAGTTTGGGATGAAAAGCTATGGAGCAAATACCAGCGTACTTCAGAAAAAGATAGTAATGAAATAGCGGAAGGTTTAGTTGATCTAGGAATATAATATGTCAATTAGTTATTCTCATCTTAGTGTACTAAGTGAGGAAGTAATTAAATATTTAAAACCAAGAAATGATCAGAACTATGTTGATTGTACTCTCGGAGGCGGTGGCCACGCTTCTAAAATTTTAGAGAGTACCAAACCAAATGGGAAGCTACTCGGTTTTGATTTAGATCCCCATGCTTGTCAAGCGGCCAAACAAAACTTAGGCAAATACAAAGACAGGGTTATTATCCTATGCCAGAGTTATGTTCATTTAAAAAAAGAAGTAGAGAAAAATAATTTTAAAAATATATCAGGCATTTTACTTGATTTAGGTTTGTCATCTGATCATATAGATAAAGCTGATAGAGGATTTTCTTTTAAAGATCATGGATCACTGGACATGAGATTTAATCCGGAAAAACAAACTTTAACAGCTAGCGATATAGTATTAAGCTGGCCTGAAGATAAAATAACCAATATTCTCCGTGAGTATGGCGAGATAAAGCAAGCCAAAAGTTTAGCCAAGGGCTTAGTCACCTGGCGAAAAGAATTTGTGAAACAAAAACAAAAAAAAGCGCTTTTGACTTCTGTGTTCAACTCTGCCATACTCCGGATTTTGGGAATTAAAGAAAGTAGTTTAAAAAAATATAGAATACATCCAGCTACCAGGATATTTCAAAGTTTAAGAATCGCTGTTAACAGCGAGCTGGATAATATAAAGAAAGTTTTGCCACAGGCTATTGACATATTGGAGCCAGGAGGCCGTTTAGCAGTTATCAGTTTCCATTCCCTAGAAGACAGGATAGTTAAACATTATTTCAAGCAAGCCATTAAAGCTTGTACTTGTCCACCTAGCGCTCCAGTATGTTCCTGCCAAATCAAAGTTAAAATAAAAATAAAAACAAAAAAAGCTATAAAGCCTAGTCAGGCGGAAGTAGCCCGCAATCCGAGGAGCCGTAGTGCTATACTCAGGGTTGTGGAAAAATTATAAAAACAAAAATTATGTTTAAATTTAAAATGTCAAAAACTTGGAACTTAATTAAAAGATATAATACACCGGCTTTTCTAATTGTAGCCTTTTTATGGGTAGGCATTCTAGTTTCAACTAACTTTTCCAATCATCAGAATTTACAGAGGAACGATTTAAGCAAATCAATTAAATCAATTGAAGATGAGTTAAGACTATTAAATGCTAATGTATCAGAACTACAGACTACACAAAGAATTGAGAATGAAAGTAAAAGACTAGAGTTAGTTAAAGTACAGAGTGAGAATATCTATTACCTAGATGATGAACAAGGAAAAGTTGCCTTAAGATAATAATAAATACCCCTTATGCATTTTAGTCTAACAAACAACTACAAGCTTTCGGTTTTTAGAATAAATGCCCTGCAAGGGGTTATTTTTTTCCTAATCATTGCTATCATTGTTAAACTATTCTACATTCAGGTAATTCAGAATGATCACTATGTAGCTATGGGACTACAGCAACGTTCTGTAATTAGAGATATTAGCCCAGAAAGAGGTAGAATGTATGTCTTAACTAGTCAGAATACTTCAGATGAACTCTATCCAATAGCTATTAACAAAGTATATTATGAAGTTAGTATTAATCCTACTAAAATAACTCGTCCTCAGAATATTACTGACATTTTTGTTAATTATCTGGAATTAGAAGAAGAAGTAGTGCTAGCTAAAGTAAAACAAGATAATAAGCAGTATGAGTTAATAGCTAAAGATGTAGCTTTAGAAAAAGTAGATGAAATGAAATTAGCTTTGGAAGAATTAAGAGTAGATATTAACAAAGGTAAGCCAGATATAGAGCAGGCTAGTAATTTGGAAGCTATTGGTGTTAACTTTTACAAGAATGTTCTACGTTACTATCCTGATAAAGAAGTTGGAGCTCATTTAATTGGCTTTTTAGGCTATGGTTCTGATGGCTATTCTCGAGTAGGCAGTTATGGTTTAGAAGGCTATTGGCAGAATGATTTAGCAGGCTATACTGGTAAGATAGTTGGTGAAGCAGATATAGCTGGTAGACTCTTAGCTGCTAATGAAGGAGATCCTGTTGAAAATGGAGCAGATCTAATACTAACCATTGATCGTACTGTGCAGTATACAGCTTGTAAGGCCCTAGAAAGAGCTTTAGCCACCTATGATGCTGATAGTAGTTCAGTAATAGTTATGGAGACTTCTACAGGAGCTATTAGAGCTATGTGTAATTATCCTAGTTTTGATCCCAATGAATATAGTCAGGTAGAATCTGGAGAGGTATACAACAATAATACAGTCTATCATAGTTATGAACCTGGTTCTGTAATGAAAGCTGTTTCTATGGCCATCGCTATAGATCAAGGCAGGATATTTCCAGATACTATCTACAATGATGAAGGAGAGATTAAATTTGCTAGTGGGCATACTATAAAAAATTCTGATCTGGAAGCACATGGTCTAGTAGACATGAAGGAAGTTTTAGCTGCTTCTTTAAATACTGGCATTATATTTGCTACTTCAGAGGTTAATAACAAAATCTTTGAAGACTATATGAAGAGATTTGGTTTTGGCAAAGAAACAAGTATTCAAATTAGTCAGGATAACAGAGGCAATATTAATTCTTTAGCTAAACCAGGAGATATCTTTAAAGCTACTGCTTCATATGGACAAGGTATTACTGTTACGCCTTTACAAATGTTAAATGCTGTTAATACTATTGCTAATAGAGGTAACTTAGTACAACCATATATTGTTAGTCAGATTAAATACAGTAATGGTATAGTGGAGAATACTGAGCCCAAAATATTAAGGCAGGTGATTACTAAAAATACAGCGGCTCAACTATCAGCTATGATGGTGCATGTAGTAGACAGTGGTCATGCTAGTAAAGCAGGTGTAGAAGGATATTATGTAGCTGGTAAAACAGGTACTGCTCAAGTGCCTAATCCAAAGACAGGTAAATATGATATTAACAAGACTATTCATAACTTTGTTGGTTTTGCTCCCAATGAAGATCCTAAATTTACTATGATAGTTAAATTAGATAATCCAACAGCAGTTAGCTTTTCAGCAGATTCAGCTGCTCCTGTATTTGGAGAAATAGCTAAGTTTCTGCTAGAATACTATCAAATACCACCCAATAGATAATTATGAAGAAAATACTATATTTTATCCTTAAAATACTGGCTAAATTAACCTTAGCCAAGTACAAACCCAAGATTATAGCTATAACTGGCAGTGTGGGTAAAACTTCTTGTAAAGAAGCTATATTTTGTGTACTACAGACTAAATATATATGCTATAGGACTGTAAAGAACTACAATAATGAAGCAGGTCTTCCTTTGAGTATATTGGGTAAGGATAGCTCTCCGGGTAAGAATGTTTTTGGCTGGTTATGGTTAACTTTTAGCGCCCTAAAGAGAATTATTGGTAAATACAATAGCTATCCAGAGATATTAATTCTAGAAATGGGAGCAGATAGACCTGGTGATATTAAATATTTAACTTCAATTGCTAAACCAGATATTGCTGTTATAACCACAATAGGGCATAGTCATATAGAATTCTTTGGTAGTATTGAAAATATTGCTAAAGAAAAATTAAGTATCCTTAAACCTTTACTTAAAAAAGATTGGGCTATCTTAAATCAGGATGACAAGTTTTTGCAAGAAGCAATTAGTAAATCTAAATCTCAAATAAAAACTTTTGGACAAAGTAAAAAAAGTGATGTTAATATTTCTAATATTCATCTTACGGCACATCAGGAAACATTTGGTACTAGTTTTAAGTTAAAGCATCAAGGTTCTGAAACACCAATGTTTTTGCCTAAGGTATTAGGTTGGCAACATGCTCAAGCTGCTGCTACAGCTGCAGCCGTAGCTTTAACTCTAGATATGAATTTAGTAGAAATAGGGGAGAGGTTAGCTAAATACAGTCCAGCTAGAGGTAGAACTAATTTGCTATTAGGTAATAAGCGTAGTTGGGTTATAGACGATACCTATAATGCTTCACCACAGTCTGCTAAAGTAGCTTTAGAGATATTAAAGGAAATGCCTGTTAAAGGTAGAAAGATAGCTATCTTTGGTGATATGTTAGAATTAGGTAGTCTATCAGAAACTGGACATCAAGAAGTAGGTAAGACAGTAAAAGAGCTAGGTATTGATTATTTGTTTGTAATAGGAGAAAGAGCTAGAGATATAGCCAGAGGAGCTAAATCAGCTGGTATGAAGGAAGATAAGATATATTCTTT
>DAOVVF010000062.1 GCA_030632225.1 Candidatus Parcubacteria bacterium | reverse complement strand
TACCACTTCGACGTCTTGCATTTCTTGCCGTTTCGGTCTCGATATGTACTTCTAAACACTCGCATCTTTACTGCCTCGCCTTCTTCCAGCACTCGACCAGATAGAGTGAAACAGATATTCCCGCTGTTTTCGCATCCTTGAGCAGTTGCCGATGTTCGCTTGGAGTCAGCCGGACGGGGACTACCTCACTGCGTCTGTCTTTGGGCTTCAAGAACGGTCTACCTGGTTTCTTCTGTTTTCGCTTTGCCATATTGTTATTGTAGTTGGTTTAAGCTTATTAAAGTTTACTAACAATGTATTTATATTGTTAATGGTATTGTTTATAGCTAGTCTATTTAACTTAATATACTCAGGGTTTATATTAAGAATTAAGTTTAAAGTAAAGTTTAGGTTATTATATTCTTCTGAACTAGCTAAACAGATATTGATTATAGTTTTACCTTTTGCTTTAGCAGCTATCTTTGCTAAAATCTATGCTTATATAGATATATTTTTCTTAAAAATATTCTTAGGTGATGAAGAAGTAGGTTTCTACAGTGTAGCTTATAAAATAACTTTTGCTCTACAATTTATTCCTTTAGCTTTTGTAGCTGCCTTGTATCCAGCTTTTGCAGAATATTACAAAGATAATTCTGACAAGTTGCAAAGAACTTTTATCAGAGCTTTTCACTATCTAGCTTTTATAGCTATCCCAATTAGTTTAGGAATAATTGCTTTAGCTGATGAGATAATTAGTAAGGTGTATACAGCTGAATTTAGTTTTTCTACCTTACCTTTACAAGTATTAATAGCTAGTATTCCTTTCTTGTTTATTAATTTTGCTTTATCATTCTTCCTTAATGCTACTGATAGACAAAGAATTAATACTCGTAACTTAGGTTTAACCATGGTTTTGAATATAGTCTTGAATATTATATTAATTCAAAAGTTAGGCATCTGGGGAGCTGCTCTAGCATCATCTGTAAGTACATTATTCTTATTCTCCTTAAATCTAAAGGCTGTATTGAAAGTTATTAAAACCAGAATAAAGATGTTTAAACCTTTAATTAATACTATTTTTGCTGGAATTATCATGTTCGCCATAGTTATATTCTTGAAAACAGTAATGCCTTGGTATTTCACGGTAGTAGTTGGTGGTATTATTTATCTAGGCTTAATGCTAGTTAGTGGAACTTTACGTAAAGAAGATTTAATATATATAACTAAGTCTTTGTCTAAAACAGAGTAGTATGAAAAAAACTTTGTTACTAACTCATGAATATTATCCATTTAATGGCGGTGTAGCCCGTTATTGCTACAATCTATTTAAATACTATAATAAGGAAAAATATTTAATAGTATCTGATCATCCAGAAGTAAAAACTCAAGATAATATATTACATTTAAAATTAACTTCTAAGTATATTAAACCAAGCTGGTTATTTACTTTATTTAAATTAAAGAAAATTATTAAACAGTTTGAGATAGAACAAATCTTTACACCCAATATACTTCCTTTAGGTAGTTTAGCTTACACTTTGAATAGGATGTTTGATATACCATATATTATATCTCTCCATGGCTTAGATACTAGACTAGCTTTACAAAACAAGCCTTGGTTAACTGAAAAGATACTAGATCATGCGGAACATATAATTATTAACAGTCAGAATACAGCTCAAGTATTTAAACACTTAAAATTAAGACCTGAGAAGATTCATTTACTTTATCCGGGTGTAGATTTTAAAACAGATCATGATCAACATAAATTAGAGCAATTCAAAGAACAGTATAATATTAATGACAATGATAAAGTATTGTTAACCGTAGGTAGGTTAAATAAAAGGAAAGGACAGGATTTAGTTCTAAAAGCAATTGGTAATATTCAAAGAACTAATCTTAAATATTTTATTGTTGGCAAAGGAGAATTAAAAATAGAGTTAATCAGATTAATTAAATACTATCATTTAGAAGGCAGAGTTTTTATTCTAGAAGATGTGTCTGATACTGATTTAATATATTATTATCAACTAGCTGATATATTTGTTTTACCTAACCGTCATGACAATACTGATATTGAAGGATTTGGTATGGTTTTCTTAGAAGCATCTGCTTGTCATCTTAGTATTATAGCGGGTAATAGCGGAGGAGTAACAGAATTATTAACTAATAATGACAATGCTTTACTAATAGATAATGAGAATATAGATCAATTAACTAAGGCTGTTAGACTACTATTGAACAATCCTGATAAAGCTGATAAGCTAGGTGAACAAGCTTTTAGGAAGTATGCTAATTTTCCTAAAGCTAAAGAACAAAGTGAAGTTTTAGAACAATTTTTATGAAGCAATTTGATGTTATCCTTTTTAACATGTCTAATTATTCTGAATGGGATGAAGGGGTATCCAATCGGAATTATCATGTGTTAAAACAACTATTAAACAGACCAGAGATAGGTAAAATACTAGCTGTAGATTACTTGCCTTTAACGTTAAAAAGAGCTGTTAGAATTTTTAAAGAAGATTTGGTTTTAAATATTGAAGGAGGTCAGAAAGTTAAACGTACTTTCAGTTCTAAAGTAACTAAAGTATCTGACAAGCTTTATGTCTATTCTGATATTAATTTTTTTCTAAGGCCTAAGAAAACTATGAAAGATATTAGAAAGACTGCCTTAGAGTTAAACTTTGGTGATATGGTACTATGGTCTTTCTTTCCTTTTATTGCACCGTACTGGAATGATCTAGGACAGAAGTTAACTGTCTTTGATGCAGTTGATAATTGGTTACTGCATTCTTCATATACTAAACAGCAGGAAAAGCTTAAGCAGGCTTATGAGATTATAAAAAACGATACAGATTTAATCTTTGCTGTTTCTCAGAACCTATTACATTTCTTTGATGATCAACCTAATGTATATTGGATACCTAATGGTGTTGATTTAAAACATTACAACAAAAAGTTTGCTTTAGTTAATAGAGATATAGCTGATATACCTCGTCCAATCATAGGTTATATCGGAGTTATCCAAGATAAAGTAGACTTAGATATTATTAAATATTTAGCTCAACAGAATAAAGACAAGTCAATTGTCCTAGTTGGTCCTGTCTGGAATGAACAAGATGAAGCTAAATTAGCATTAGAACAAGAAAAGAATGTTCATTTCCTTGGTTACAAAAAGTATGAAGATGCTCCGATGTATATTCAGCAATTTGATATAGGTATAGTACCTCATAAGGCAGCTGGTTTTTCTGCTAGTACTAACCCTATGAAAATATATGAATATTTAGCTTGTGTTAAGCCTGTTGTAGCTACTGATAATGTTGGTACAGATAATGTTAAAGATATAATTGTAACAGCTAAAGATAAGGAAGATTTTAACAAACAAGTTAATTTATTATTAAAGAATGACAGTGAAGCCATGAGAGAAAAAAGGCATCAATTTATTAAAAAATATTCTTGGTTTAATACTGTTAACAAGATGATGGAATTAATTAATAATAAATTAGTATGAAGCCTGATATTTCAATAGTAGTAGTTAATTGGAAAGTCAGGAAGCTGTTAGAAAAATGTCTGCAATCTATTAGGAAGTATAAGGGAGATTTAAATGTAGAAATATTTGTAGTTGATAATGATTCACATGACAGTACTCCAGAAATGATAATGGCTGAGTATCCTAATGTAACTATGATTTCTTTAGCACATAATATTGGTTTTGCTAAAGCTAATAATTTAGCTATTAAACAATCTAGTGCTGATTATATATTACTACTTAATCCTGATGCAGAGATAACTGAGAATTTCTTAACTAACACTCTAAAATATTTAAAGGATCACCCAGAAGTAGGTATTTTAGGACCAAAGATTTTAAATCCGGATGGTTCTTTACAACGTTCTGTTAGACGTTTCCCCGATTTACTTTCTCAGATACTAGTTTTGTTTAAATTAAAAAAAGTATTAGTTAATAATACTATTCTTGATAAGTATTTAAGTAGGAACCTAGATTATAATAAAGAACAGTCTGTAGCTCAGGTAATGGGAGCAGCTATGCTTATTACTAGAAAAGTAATTAATGATATAGGTTTATTAGATGAACATTTCTTTATTTGGTTTGAAGAAGTAGATTACTGTCAAAGAGCTAGAGATGCTGGATATGATATTAAATACTATCCTAATGCTGAAGTAATTCATCAATTAGGAGCTCGTTATACTAAATGAGCTATTTGAACTAATCAGATCATCTTTAATCAGACGATGTAATATTATTACTCGAAACAGCAACCTATAT
>DAOVVF010000011.1 GCA_030632225.1 Candidatus Parcubacteria bacterium | reverse complement strand
TTTTTAAATAGATATGTATAGAAAAAAGCAGTTAAGTATTACTTAACTGCTTTTTAACTTTAGCTTTTTGTCGCTTCAGCATGGAGGGCAATAGGTTCTACCATGCAATTGTTATCAACGACTTGCGGATCTTTTTTTTCGCTATGCTTTTTGCGATCAGTAGAGAACTTCAGCGGATTTTTGAATAACGCACTGCAACTTAAGCATTCGTAACCGGTAATTCGGGTAAAGGTTATAGGATCGTGCTCAGGCCCTCTTTTTTTTGAAGAAGACAGGGCTTCATTGAAGTGTTCTCCGGGTCTGCCGTAACTCTCCATAATAGGAGCGTAGTGGTTGCTGCCACAGATAGGGCACTGAAAATCAGGATGTTTAATTGGTTCCATTGTGGCCTCCTGGTTAAAGTAAAAGAACCTATTTTATAACCCATAATATATATCATGTGTAATTCAAAAAGTCAATTCTCTTGACAAGTGTTTTTACTTTCTTTAAGATAGAGGAAAGCAAAAGCCGTCTATTTTTTAAACGACGGCTATAGAAGAAAAGCATGGAAATTTTAACTAGACAATCTATTTTATTCTATTCAAGCAACTAAAATTGTTTAGTTTTAATATATTAAGGTAAAAGCCCCGTAAAACGAGGCTCTTACCGAAGAAAAGCGATTTTGAGGGGTTAGCCTCGTTTTGTATAGTAAAACAAAATGAACATTTTGTCAAGAATAGGTTAAATATTAATTATTAATCAATCTAAATAAGATTGAAGAAAGGAAAAGCGTTATGGATTTAAACAAAGTTAGTCTTATTGGCAATTTAGCCAATGATCCAGAATCTAAAGAAATAGCTTCTGGACAAAAAGTAGCATATTTCAATCTAGCTACTAATTATGTTTGGAAAGATGCTAAAACCAATGACAAAAAGAACCGAGTAGACTTTCATAAGATAGTTGCTTGGGGACCAATGTCTGACATTATTAGTACTTATCTAAAAAAG
Source organism: Candidatus Parcubacteria bacterium (assembly GCA_030632225.1). Classification (GTDB taxonomy): domain Bacteria; phylum Patescibacteriota; class Patescibacteriia; order UBA1558; family GWA2-36-10; genus DAOVVF01. The sequence goes on along the minus strand of DAOVVF010000011.1, from coordinate 9,323 downwards.
GGTTCTAAAATCTATATGGAGGGTCGTTTGCAGAATAGATCTTGGGAAGATAAGGAAAAGAATAAGAAATATAGTACGGAAGTACTACTTTCTGACTTAATTATGTTGGGTGGTCGCAGTAAAAAAGAAGTTAAAGGCGATGAAACAGCTCAGCAAGGAATGGATTTAGAAGAAATTCAACTAGATAATTAATTTAGGAGAGGTCTGAAGCCCGCCTGTAGCTTCAGGCCTTTGCTAAGGCGGTAAATATATGAGAAAAGCGATTTTTACTATCTTGATTACATTATTAATTTATCAACCAGCTTTTGCCACAACTGAAGATTTGGTTATTTCTGAAATAATGTATGATGTACCAGGTAGTGACAAAGGACATGAATGGGTAGAAATATATAACAGTGGTGATGCTTTTATAGCTCTAATTGAGGCATGGCGTTTTTGGGATGGTTCAAACCATACTGTACGCTTAGAGCAAGGCACTACCACTATTACCGCCTCGGAATATTTTATTTTAGCTGATAATGCTGAACAGTTTTTGTTAACTTATCCTGATTTTAGTGGCACAGTTTTTGACACTGTAATTAGTTTAAGTAATTCTAGCTCTAGTTTAGCTTTAAATTTTGCTGATAGTAGTATAAAGGCTAGCTATGATTCTAGTTGGGGTGCTAATGGCAATGGTTTTAGTTTAGAAAAAATTGATTTAAGTCATGATAGTGCTGCTGAGAACTGGCAGGAGAGTAATATTGAAGGAGGTACACCCGGTTTAGCTAATAGTGAGGTTGTTGAAGTAGAGATTTTAGCACCATTAGTTAGTATAGTTTGTCCGGACTCTTTATTTGTTAATGAATTAGGTACTTTTGATGCTAGTAGTTCTAGTGATCCGCAGGATTTAGAGCTTAATTTTTTGTGGGATATAGACAATACTACAACCACCTCTTCTATAGTTGAATATTCTTTTACTGAAGTGGGTAATTATATTATTAACTTAAGTATTTCTAATGGACAATTAGAGGACAGTACTAGCTGTAATGTAGAAGTAATAGCTGAAGAAATTAATCACTGGGAAGATATATTAATTTCTGAGTTCTTACCCAATCCAGTTGGTAGCGATGATATTGAATGGATAGAGTTATATAACTCAGGAGAAGAATTAATTAATTTAAGTGGTTTTGCCTTGCAAGATAATACAACCAGAGTCTTTACTTTAGAAGAATACTCTTTAGAGCCTGATCAATATTTAGTAATTTACAAAAATGTTAGTAAAATTTCTTTAAACAATTCTAATGGTGATGCTGTTAAGTTATATAATCCAGATGGAGAATTATTAGAAATAGTAGAATATGATAGAGCTTTGGAGGGCAGAAGCTACGCTCGTAGTAATGATTTTTGGCAATGGACAAAGCAGCCTACTCCGGGAGGAGCAAATATTTTGCTAGCTAATCAAGCACCAATTGCTAAGATAAGTATAGAATCAGATGAATTAATAGTTAACAAGAAAATATCTTTTTCAGCTGCAGAATCATATGATCCAGAAGAGGATGATCTAGATTATCAATGGAATTTTGGTGATAATAGTACTGATGACGGCAAAACAACTAAACATGTTTTTAGTTCCGTAGGTAGCTATATTATTAAGCTATTAGTTACAGATAAGGAAGGAGCTCAAGCTGAAGCTAGCGTATCGATATATATTAATGCAGAAGTCAACGAAGAAGAAACAGTAGAAGTAATAGATATCAAGCCAATTGATTTTAACAAAGAAAATTTAATTATTTCTGAGTTTATGTCTAATCCAGTTGGTAGCGATGATATGGAATGGATTGAGATATATAATAGTTCGGATAAAGAAATAGATTTAACAGGTTGGCGTTTAGATGACCAGGAGGGCGGTAGTAAGCCATATATTTTTCCGGCCAATAGTAATATAGTTTCTTCAGAGTTTTTAGTTATTAGTAGAGAAGAATCTAAGCTTAGCTTAAATAATAGTGGTGATGCCGTTAGACTATTAACTCCTCTTGAAGACTTATGGCAGGAAGTTGTTTATGAAACTATTCCCGAAGGACAGTCACAAGCCTGGGATTTTGTTAATCATGAATGGTTTATTAATCAAACACCTAGTCCAGGAGCAATCAACCTATACATTGAAGTACAATCAATTGTATATAGTTTAGCTGAAGCCAATGAATTAGCTAAAGGAGACGAACCAATTGTGCAAGGAGTAGCTTTACATAATTCAGATTCTAAAAATCGTAGTTTGTATTTAGCAGATTGGGACGGACAAAGCATTCTTTATGACCAGACTATAGAAATATATTCATATTACAAAGATTGGCCTGAAATTAAACAAGGAGACTTACTAGAAATAAAAGGTGAAATTTCCAAAGTAGGCAGACTAAAGATAAGTAGTGCTGAAGACATTACTAAAATAGCTGAAGGCATAGAGATAATAAAGCCAGAAGCAATTACTCTAGATGAATTAGACGAAGATTTAGTAAATTCTTTAACTACTGTTAAAGGAATTATAGTTAGAAAAAGTGGTAAGAGTGTTTATTTAGCTAATGAGGAAGAAGAAGAGTATCAATTGCGTGTTTATCTTAACTTTGATACTAAAGATTTAGAATTAAAAAAAGGTGTTGAAATGATAGCTACTGGAATGCTATCTGAAACAGCCAAGGGTTTTAAGTTAACACCTTTTAAAAAGCGAGATATATTGCTATCAAAAATAGTTTTAGGGGCTAAAGAAGAAACAGAAGCTGAAGAATTGAATATTGCTAATACTTCAACTAATTCTAATTTCTTTGTAGAACGACAGGATCAGGTAAAAAACGTACTTTTCTTTGTTATAGTAGCTGCTATAATTGTAGGAATTATTTATTATTTAAAGCATAAAAAAAAGAATTCAATTAATTAACATTGACAATATTATTATATATAGTTAAAGTTTTAGAGTAAATTATGTTTGTACCTTAAATTTAAGGAGGGAGCAATGTGTAAATTTAGGTTGGCTAATATACCAGGAGAACATAAGCAGAGTCAAAACAGTGCAAGTAATAATAAGTTAAGAGTGTTTAAAATATTATTATTTGCACTAGCAGTAATTTCAGCTGGTAAGTTTGTCCTGGTTAAATTTCTACCCAACTAAAAGGGGGAGATATGTTTGAGAAAGGAAAAAGAAGGCTAAAGACAACAAGATTTCTAATGAATATAAGCATTATAGCTCTTGCTGTGTTTCTGGTTATTTCCAGCTCTGTCAGACGAAACAGGCTTGCCAGAGAAAGCGCCATAAAGATACAGACACACGAAGTAGCTGGATGGATCACCGATTACGTAATAGCTCATGGAGAATGTCCCGAATCAGTAAAAGATATAAAGATAGTATTAAAAGAAACAACCAAGCTAAACATTTTTACAAAAGAACCTACTGAACCCAGAAACATGAGAGAAGGCTTGAAAATAGCACCACAAGGAGCTATCTACTATACCAAAGGAGGTTTAGAAGACGACTTTAATTACAAAGTCACAGCTTATCTTACAGACCAACAAACACCCTTTTTTGAAATAAGGGATCAGAAATAAGCTTAAAACCCTTTCTTGTAAGAGAAAGGGTTTTATATTGACTTTTTTTCCATTTTTAGATATAACTATATACGTTATTATCCCAGCCGGAGTGGTGAAATTGGTAGACACGCTTGGTTTAGGACCAAGTGCCTTCGGGCGTGGGGGTTCAAGTCCCTTCTCCGGCACCAAAGGGCGGTTAGCTCAGTTGGTTAGAGCGCTTGCTCGACACGCAAGAGGTCACTGGTTCAAATCCAGTATCGCCCACCAGCTACATAGCTGGTTTTTTGATATATAAAAAAGAGCTCCTACTGCCTTTACAAATAAAGCCTTAAATCATATAATATAAGTAGTTAAAAAATAAAAATGCCTAAAAAGAAAAATAAAAAACAAGAGGATCTCCAAGAGATTAAGATAGACGCTGTTGAAGGAGAAGCAGAAGATTTTGAGGAGGATGGTCAATTAACAGTTGATGTCTATCAAGATAAAGATAGCGTAACTATTAAATCAACTATTGCTGGGGTAGAACCAGAAAACATAGATATTTCTTTTGACAATGATATGATTACTATCAGGGGCAAGAGAAAAAAAGATTTAACAGTTGATGAACAAGATTATTTCTATCAAGAATGCTACTGGGGAAGTTTTTCCAGGTCTATAATCTTACCAGTAGAAGTAATGGCTGATCAAATAAAAGCTACAATTAGAAACGGTATTCTAACTATTACTTTGCCTAAAGCTAATAAGAAAAAAGGAGGCATAAAAGTAAAAGACGATAATTAATATGTTAGTCAAAAATCTAGAATTATCTTTTGATCGCCAAGAGGGTGATAAAATAGTCTTACGTACAGAGTCAGGCGCTGAGATTATAGTTGATGACTATTTATTAGAAGGATTAGAAAAAGACAAAAAATTATATCTTAATATAGATTATCAAGCATTAGAAGCTAATGAAGATAGTAAACAATTACTTAATGACATTTTATTAGGCGATGAGGAGGAAAAATAAATGAAAGCTTTTTTAGCTAGAGCAAAATCAAACACAGTCATTAAATGGTTGTTAATTGTAACAATCATTTTTATTATATTACTGATCTTTACTTTAATCAGTAATGCTATGATTAATAATATTTACAGAGACACTTTTCTAAAGGGAATTAGCTTAGGTGGTGTTGATGTAAGTGGTTTAAGTTTAGAACAAGCTAAAGAGAAAATAGAAAAAAGAATTGATTTTATAAATCGTAGAGGCTTTGTCTATAATACTAATTTAAAAACAGTAGTTATTTATCCTACAGTAGCTGCTATTGAATCGGCTGATACTTCATATCCTTTAGTGGTTTGGGACGTAAACCAAAGCTTAGAACAAATAAAAACTTGGCAGAATAGTAATAATTTAACTAATTTTTTTACTAAATTAGGTGTATTAATTGCTGGTAGAGAAGTACCTTTAAATTACTATTGGTACAAAGAACAGCATAAAGAGATTCTGGAAGCTAATTTAGTTGATGTGCTATCTACTAAACAAGAAGCTAGTTTTTCTTTTGTTGATGATCAATTAGCTATTACTCCAGAACAAATTGGTCAGACTTTTGATTATAAACAAGCCCTAAATATTACAGAACAGCAAATTAAAAATTTATTTAGCGAAGATATTAAATTAGATATTGTTGAAGATCAGCCAAATATTACTGCTCAAGTAATTAAGTCAACAGAGGCTGAGATATTAAACATTGCTCAACGCGGAGACTTATATTTAACTTTTAATGAATTAGACTGGAATGTAGCTAACGATATTTGGCGTAATTGGTTAACAATAAAAACAGACTTACAAGGATACAGAGTCGGCTTTGATCAAGATTTAGTAGAAGCATATTTAGTAGAAGCTGGCATTAAAGATGAGGTAGCCATACCAATGCAGGATGCTAAATTTCAATTATCCAATGGTAGAGTTACGGAGTTTATCAATAGCCAAGAAGGTAGGGAAATAGATTGGGGCAAAACCATGGGCCTATTAGATTTAGTAATTAACAATTCAGGAGAATTAGAAATAGCTATAGCAGTTAATACTGCTGAACCCAAGGTATACAATCAAGATGTTAATGATTTGGGTATAGTAGAACTATTGGGTACAGGAGAATCTGATTTTAGAGGTAGTCCTGTTAATAGAGTACATAATATAGGTATTGGTGCTGATACTTTAAACGGTGTTTTGATTAAACCAGGTGAAGAGTTTTCTTTGCTAGCTGCTTTAGGTGAAATTGATGGTGAACATGGTTACAGACAAGAGTTAGTTATTAAAGGAGATCAAACTATTCCGGAGTATGGTGGCGGTTTATGTCAGATAGGCACTACGGTTTTTAGAGGAGCCATAGCTTCTGGAATGCCGATTACAGCCAGACGTAATCATTCTTATCGTGTATTCTATTATGAACCAGCTGGCACTGATGCTACTATTTACAATCCTTGGCCAGATTTTAAATTTGTTAATGATACGGACTATCATATATTAATTCAAACCAGAATTGAAGGCACTAAATTATATTTTGATTATTGGGGAACCTCTGATGAACGTATTGTACAGATTACAGAACCAGTTATATATAATATAGTGGCTCCACCGGTAAAGAAAATTATCAAGACATTAGAGCTAGCACCAGGTCAGGTGAAGTGTACGGAAAGTGCTCATAACGGTGCTGATGCTAAATTTGATTATTCTGTACAATATCCTGATGAAGAAGAGCCGCTTGAAACTACTTTCTACAGTCATTATATTCCTTGGCAAGAAGTTTGTTTACTAGGTGTAACTGAAGAAGAGTATAAGGAATATCAAGCAGAGCAAGCTAGTTCAACAGAAGATGGATTATAATCAAAAAACCTCTCAATTAATGAGGGGTTTTTAAGTACCTTTATTTTTATTTATCCATACTCTCAGACAACTGTGCCCAAGAAAATCATTTCTTGAAAAAATTTAGTCGGGACCAAATTTAAACGGAGAAATGATCCCCATGCTTGTCGTGGACACAGTTGACTGCTAGCATGGGTAAGTTGAATAACTTCCATCCTATCGGACTTGTTATAATATCATAAGTTTTAAATCTTGTCAAGAAGGCATATAATTTGCTATAATTATAGTAGTTTTAGGGCTTTCCAGGCTTGACGATAAACTGTATCTAAGCTATTATCAGTAAAACTAATTTACTATTTAAACTATGAGTGTACCAACACAGAGAAGAACAAGCTCTTCCCGTAAAAGACGAGCTTCACATTTTGCTCTTAAGTCAAAGGCTACAGTAAAATGCTCTAATTGTGGAGCTGTACTATTACCACACCGTGCCTGCCCTAAATGCGGTTACTTTAAAGGACAGAAAAAAATAAAATAATGGCCAACAGACATTTAGCTAGAACTATAGCACTACAAGCTCTTTTTAGCTTGGACTTTAATGGTAAAGGCAAGATTGAAGAGATGGTGGAGCATAACAAAAAAGAGTTTGCCCCTGATTTTGAAGATCAGGGATTTTGTTTGGATTTAGCCAAGAATGTTGTTAAGAACAAAAAGAAGATAGATACCTTAATAAAACAGTTTGCCCCTGAATGGCCTATAGATCAAATTACTTTAACCGATCGTAATGTATTAAGGATAGGTATTTATGAATTAAAAATATCTCAAGACATACCACCTAAGGTAGCTATTAATGAAGCTATAGAATTAGCTAAAGCTTTTGGTGGAGATGCTAGTGGTAAATTTGTTAATGGAGTAATGGGTAGTATTTACAAAGAAATGATTAAGCAAGGAGAAAAACAAACTTTAGACAGTCAGGGTATTAAAGAAGTTTCTTCTGGTGGTCTAATTTATCGTCAGGCTGATGACGGCTATTACTTTGTTCTAATTCTTGATGCTTACGGCAAATGGACCTTTCCTAAAGGGCATGTTGATGAGGGAGAAAACTTAGAAAAAGCTGCTTTAAGAGAATTACAAGAAGAAACTGGTTTAAAGAAATTAACTATCAAAGAATATATTGGTGAAACTCAAGTTAAAGTACATAAACCAGGAGAAAAATCTTTTCGTAAATTAATTAAATATTTTTTAGTAGAAGCTGCTGACCAAAAATTATTAGTACCACAGACTAGTGAATTAAAAGATGTTAAATGGTTTAGTCATAAGGAAGCTTTAGGTAAGTTAGGTTATGATAATGCTAAAGAAATATTTCAAAATGGTGTAGATAAATTAGGTATAAACTAAGATGCAAAAAAATCTAAAAAAATTAGAAGGAAATCTTAAAGTTAAATTTAAGAATATAGATCTATTAAGAAGCTCTTTAGTTCATCGCTCATACTTAAATGAACACAAGGACTTTCCTTTAGATCATAATGAACGTTTAGAATTTTTAGGAGATGCTGTATTAGAATTAGCAGTCACTGATCATTTATTTAATAATTATAAAGAAGCTGAAGGTATTTTAACTAATTGGCGCTCTTCTTTAGTTAATGGTGATAGATTAGCTCAAGCAGCTGAAGCTATAGGAATTTATGACTTTTTACACTTAAGTAAGGGAGAGTCCCAGGACTCTAATAAAAAAGCTAGAAGCTATATCTTGGCTAATGCTTTTGAAGCTGTAGTGGGTGCTATTTTCTTAGATCAGGGTTATAAAAAAGCAGAGAAGTTTATTAAAGATAACTTAATAGTACAGCTAGATCAGATTATAGCTGACAAAGCATATATAGATGCTAAAAGTATGTTTCAGGAAAAGTCACAGGAAGTATTAAGTGTTACACCAAGATATAAAGTTATGTCAGAATCAGGACCAGACCATAACAAGAAGTTTGTTATAGGAGTATATTTAGAAAAAGAGTTAATTGCTAAAGGAGAAGGATACAGCAAACAAGAAGCTCAATCTCAGGCAGCAGCTAATGGATTGAAGAAAAAGAAATCGCAAAAATAATTTCTATAGAAAAACCGACAGTGTTAACTGTCGGTTTTTTGTTTTATAGTCTAGACGTATTAGAGCTTGACAATCTATATATAATATATTAATATAATCTTCGCAAAGTTCTTTAAATATACAGGGGGTGCTAAAAGATTTGGCACCACGGAGTATTACAACAGTGCCCCCTTTAGTTTGCCGTAGAGCAATCGTAATCACGGACATGGGGACTCGAGTGGTGGGACCCCCAATATTGTTCTACGGCATATATCGTGGGATGGCCTTGTGTGGCTGTTATCGACTATTTTGTCGATTTGTACCAAGGGGTTGGTCGTCCCACACTACTACAAAGCTCTAGTTTTTTTAAACTAGGGCCTTCTTTTTACTCTGATAATATGGTAAAATATCAACGTCTTACAGACATTCTATTTTTTTACATGTATTTAGAAAAACTAGAAATACAAGGATTTAAATCATTCGCCAGTAAAAATAGCTTAGTATTCCCCGGTATGCTTAGTAAAAGCAAGCGGGGAATTACTTGTATTGTCGGCCCTAACGGGTCCGGTAAATCCAATATTGCCGATGCTGTCAGGTGGGTTTTGGGCGAACAAAGCATGAAGGCCCTGCGCGGCAAGAAAAGCGAAGACATTATCTTTTCCGGCTCAGACAAAAAAAGCAAACTCGGCATGTCCGAGGTTTCTTTATTTTTAAATAATGAAGACCACAAGGCACCCATGGATTACTCGCAATTAACTTTAACTCGCCGTTTATTTAGGAATGGCGAAAGCGAATATCTAATTAACAACAGCCGGACTCGCCTTTCTGATATCCAGATATTACTGGCTAAAG
>DAOVVF010000112.1 GCA_030632225.1 Candidatus Parcubacteria bacterium | reverse complement strand
TTAGTTAGTTTTAAAAAGAACTGTAATTTTCTAATTAAACTATTATCTAATAATACCTTTTATTACATGCAAACTATTGATAGATGGTTTGATGTCCTTAAAAAAGAGCATCCAGAGTTTAAAATGTATGAATTAGGTGGTTTAACAGAACAATACTTAGATTTATTTGAAGTATTTTTAAGAGATTTGCTGTGGGTTAAATTAGATAGGCCAGTAGTTAATCAAATGTACAAGAAAGATTTAGAGAATCTAGCTGATGAATTTAATGCTGATAGCTTGTTAAATAATCTATTAGCTATCAATGAAGCTAAACAAAAATTAAGATATAATGTATCTCCCCAAATATTATGGGAGAATTTATTTTTAAGTCTAAAATAATATGAAAATGTCAAAAACGTTCTTACTTTTATTAATCCTCCCCTTGGTTCTAAGTGGTTGTTTCTTAGAAGTTAAACAAAAAGAAACAGCTGGTGCTTATGGCGGAGTTTTTAGAAGTGCTGATATAGGAGCTACCTGGCAGCATGCTACAGAGCTATATACTGTTGGAGCTCAACAAGTAAATTTTAATGCTTCTAATGTAAGTATCTTAGCTTTAGATCCTTTAGATAATGCAGCTGTTTATGCTGGTACACAAAGTGACGGTATTTTCTACAGCTATGACTATGGAGCAGGCTGGTATAATACATTAAGGGATAAAGGAGTTATTAATGCTATTGCTGTAGATCCTAAATATCATTGTACTATTTATGCTGCTGCACATAATACTATTTACAAGAGTATTGATTGTGCTCGTACTTGGAAATCTATCTACTTTGAAACCAGGCCAGGACAATTTGTAACTTCTTTAACTATAGCTGATCCTGATTCCAGATTTATCTATGCTGGTACAGCTGGAGGTTCTTTTCTAAAGAGTCAGGACTATGGTGTATCCTGGGACGTAATGAGACGTTTTGAAGGTGCTATTAAGAATATAATCATACAAAATCATTTTAATAGTAATACTATCTATGTAGCTACTGATAAAAAAGGAGTTCATAAAACTAGAGATGGAGGTTTTACCTGGGAAGATTTAATGGATATAGATGTTGATCAAGCTGAAGTAGATGAAGAAGAATTGTTTAAACAAGCAGTATTTAAAAAATTAGATAGGTCTAAAAATTTGGGATGGTCAGGATTAACAGATGAACAAAAAGATGAAAGATGGGAAGACTATTTTGAAGAATTACTTGAATGGGAACAGGCAGAATTAATAGCTAATAAATATCCACCTTTGAAAGCTATACGTTATACAAGTAATACTCATGTACTTAATACTGATAAAAGTGTGCCAGATGGTGTAATCTTTGTTAATAGGATTGGTATATATAGATTGGAAGACAGGCCAGGTGATGATGAAATGTGGATGCAGATTAAATTGTTAACACCGCCAGCTAGTGAAGTTATTCATTCAGTTATGGTTAATGAACAAGATGCTAATGATGTTTATTATGGTACAGCTTCTGCTCTTTATCATACTGTAGACAATGGAGAGAATTGGGCTATTAGTGCTTTACCAACTGTCTATACTGCTAAAATGCTTAATTTTTCACCAGATAATAAATATTTATACATTGGAGTATTTAATACTTCTCGCAGATAATATATAAAAATATGAATACAATAGTAGAGAATAGTAAGGGGCAATATGAAAAAACCTTAGAGTTTTTAAAAAGTGAAATAGCTGCTTTAAGGACAGGTCGAGTAGCCCCAAATATAGTAGAAAAAATACAGATAGAATCCTATGGGGTTATGTCTGAATTATTACAATTAGCAGCTATTGCTAGTCCAGAGCCTCAGACTATTACCATTAAGCCTTGGGATAAGAATATTCTGAAAGATATAGAAAAAGCTATTCAGAATTCTGATATCAATGTTAATCCAATAGTAGACAATGATCTAATTAGATTAAACTTTCCTCCTTTAACAGAAGAAAGCCGTAAAGAATTAGTTAAAGTTTTACAAAAGAAGTTAGAAGAATCTAGAATTACTTTACGTTCACAAAGGGAAAAAGTAAAAGAAGAAGTAATTTCTTTAGAAAAAGCTAAAGAGATTTCTGAAGATGAAAGATTCCAAGCTTTAAAAGACTTAGATACTATGACTAAAAATTATAATGAGAAAATAAAAGAGATAGGCGATAATAAAGAAAAAGAAATAATGACAATTTAAATGTTTTTAACAATAATATCATTTGTATTAATTCTAGGAATATTGGTCTTAGTTCATGAATGGGGCCATTTTATAACCGCTATAAAATCAGGGGTTGATGTAGAGGAGTTTGGTATTGGTTTCCCGCCTCGTATTTTTTCTATTAAAAGAAATGGGATTATTTATTCTATTAACTTAATTCCAATTGGAGGCTTTGTAAAAATAAAAGGAGAATCAGTTGAAGAAGGTGATAATGATCCGAAAAGTTTTGCTAATCAAGCAGCTTGGAAAAAAGCTTTGATTATCTCTGCTGGTGTTATTATGAACTTTATCTTTGCTTTTGTACTTCTATCTATTTCTCTGTATTACGGTTTACCACAGAC
>DAOVVF010000079.1 GCA_030632225.1 Candidatus Parcubacteria bacterium | reverse complement strand
TTTTTAAATATTTAAGGAAGCTAAATATATGTTGTCTAGCTGATTTAGAAAACAAAGCTTTAAATATATTTTCAGCAGCAGATTGTCTTCTATGCAAATGAATTATTTCAGCTTTACCTACATAGGCTACTTTAAAACCTTGCTCCCAAAATCTTCTAGACCAATCTAAATCTTCCATATACATAAAATATCTTTCATCTAATAAACCTACCTTATCTAAACTACTCTTTCTGATCATAAAACAAGCACCAAATAATGCAGGTACATAAGAGTTAATATAGTGATCTAAATCTTCCATTAAATAATTATCTAACCATTTCTGTCCAGCTCTGGTTTTACCTAAAGCAGTACGTCTATATAAAGGTAAACGCCAATCAGGAAAACGAGTACAAGAAGACTGAACTGACTTATCAGCATTAATTAGCCTTGGTCCAGCTAAAGCTACTTCATCATGATCTTCCATATAATTGTAAAGTACTTCAATAGCATTAGACAGAATAGCTAAGTCAGGATTACAAGTTAGTATATACTTACCTTTAGCTTGTTTAATTCCTAAATTGTTGCCAAAGGCAAAACCTCCATTAACTTCACTTTGGATAAATTGAATATTAGGAAAGTCTTTAACTACTTCAGCAATACCATCATGAGAAGCATTATCAACTACAATAGTTTCATATTTATAGGGTAATTTTAACTCTACTAAATTCTTTAATAATTCTTTAGTTAAATTCTTGTTATGATAATTTAGTATAACTATTGATAATTCCATATTATTTAAACCATTTATACATCTCTTCAGCACTTAATTGAGCTCTAGAGTGTATAAACTTCCTTTTTTTCTTTAACTTAGATAATAGCTGAAAATACTCTTTCAAACCTACTAAAGTACTTCTTTCAAATAATAATAGATAGATAAACTTTTTAAACTCATACCATTTAATTGGCCAAAAATCTTTAAACAAGTTTTTGTAAAAAGAATTTTTGTAAATAGTCATTAAATGATTACGGTATGACAGTTTATTAGCTAAAGCTCTATGCTTTCTAATAGCTTTAATATCTTGTCCGCTACTAACACTACGATGATGATAGGCATAAGTAGAAGCAACTAACCAGTTTTGCCAGCCAGCTAATCTTAAACGCCAAGCTATATCTATATCTTCTTTGTAGGCAAAGAAATCTTCATCAAAATATTCTAAAGAATTATCACTATGTGGTAAAGCTATTATATCTAAAGCTTTTCTTCTAAATAGTACAGCTGCTCCTGACAGTCCAAAGACTTCTCTATTATCTAACTTAAAATCTGGCTTACCTTGATGCATGTCAGACATATACCTTTTTCTATCTATTTGCAAACCAAATGAATCTATAGTCTTACTCTTATGACCCTCATTAAAATCCCAGTACATGATCTTACCAGCTGTAGAAGCTGCTTTAGGATTAGCCTCCATAAAGTCTACTAATTCTTTTAGATAATTGGGTTCTAGGATAACATCCTGGTTTAGTACTAAAACGTAATCAGAACCAGACCAGTTCATTAATAGGTTATGTCCTTTAGCAAAACCTAGATTCTTTTTTTGTTTAACAACTTTAACTGGATTATCCCCTACTCTGGTTTCTTCCATAATCTGTACTGAATCATCTGTAGAAGCATTATCTAAAACTAATAATTCCCAATTAGCAAAAGTCTGGATTCTTAAACTCTTTAACAACCAAGGTAAATATTTAGCTCCATTCCAGGTTAGTAAGCTAATAGTAACGGTGGGCTTTTTTTCCATAAATTATAGTTATTAACATTAATAATCCTAAACCTAAAGGATGATTAAGATAAGGGCTAAAAGTATGAATAATTAACATAGTAGTTAAAGACAATATAACAACTAGAGATAACATTGGATCATCTTTTAACCTTAAAATAGCTCTTCTGTAGATTAACAGAAGCCACCAAAACAAACAAGCTATGAATAAAATACCAGCTTTTAACCATTGATCTAGCCAACCTAATTCAAAAGAATAAGTAGTATACCAACCCTGAGGATTACTAGCATTCCTTATCTTAGGATCTGAAGATTGATAGGTTACTTCTTTGCCCCAGCCATGTCCAATAATCATACTTTGCTGGATATTATCCCATAAAGGACCTAGCATTTGCATCCGACTACTAGCTGCTGGTTCACCAACATCAGTACTTCTAAACGTAAAAATATTTAAAGTATGATACTTAGGTATATTAAATAGTATTTCAACTATTAGCACACTAGAAATAGTAGTAGCTATTAAAACTAATATTAAATTAATTGAAAAGTACTTTCTTTTGTAAATAAGGATATATAAGAAGAAAAGAAATATGGCCGTTACTAAACCTAACCAAAAGCTTCTAGATAAGCTAATACCAATAGCTGCTCCTAAAGTGCTGAGATAGAAAAAATTTAACCAAGTTAAACGAGACTTTATTAATTTAATAAAAAGAATTAACCAAGCTATAACCACATAGAACTGTGATTTAAGAAATACTCTAAAGAAACTATTAGCAAAAGGAGTTATCTCACCAGTACGACTATCTCTAACCCATCTATATGCTAAATCTGTATCTAAACATTTAAAATCATGTACAAAGAAATAAAATAGGATTAATGTCTTAACAGCTACAATTAAAGCAGCTGCTTGTAATATAACCCAAATATCTTTTAAATACCTCTTGTCATATACTTGATACCAGATAGGTAAATAAATTAAAAAGCCATAGGCATTAACATCAAAGAAAATATTAGTATAGCTATGACCTTTAAAGTAGCCAATAATCATACCAAGTACTACTAAAACTAAAGTACCTAACCAAGCAAATAATACTCCTTTATCTTTAATTATTTTTAGATCTTTAAACTTGAATAAGTACTTAATTAAAAAGATAAAAACTATAACTGCAAATATAACTAAACGAGTGTTTATATAGCCATATTCAAAGCTATGCCCTACTGAACCCCAAAATAGCTCTAATAAAGGCAAATAAAGGGCAAATACAGGCTTTCTAAGTACTAGAATAACTGATATTAACCCTATTAATATTAGAAATAGTATATTTAACCAATTAAAAGTAAAAGCTAGCCAAGACAAAGCTTCAATTATTGATAAAACTAAATACCAGGCTAAGAATTTATTAATCTTTCCCTGCTTGTAGGAAAATAACATATACTAAAGTCAATAGTAAATTAATAGGTACTAGTAGTAGAATAACAAGCCATTGCCATATAGGTTTATGTTTCCAAAAATAATATAACAGGCTCTTTTTGTTCATATGCCATATAGCTTGCTATATTTTGTAACAATGCCGATTTTCCCATCGAAGGCCTGGCTCCTATTACCACATACTCACCCTTATGAAAGCCAGCGGTCATCGCATCCAAATCCAAAAACCCCGTCGGCATCCCTATTATATGCTCTTCCTTATTATATAAATCCT
>DAOVVF010000021.1 GCA_030632225.1 Candidatus Parcubacteria bacterium | reverse complement strand
GAATCTTCTCCAATCTCCTCTATAGCAATTATCTTATCTCTATTTAACTGTAGCCAACCTTCTGGCTTATGAACTTCTTCACCTCTTTTAACTAACACTGGTACAGTTACAACCTGTAGCTCTCCACCCTCTTCTTGTGGAGGCAAAGTTCTTTCTTCTAATTGAATATAATAAACTTCATCTAAATATACACTAAGAGCATCTTCTTTAACTACTTTAGCATAGTAGACTTGATTGTTGTCTAGATAAATAGCTTTATACCTTAATTCTTTCTCTAAGCTAGTAGATTTAGATACATACCATAGAATAGCTGCTAGGATTACTATTACAATAAAGAAAGTTAAAAGTAACCAGCCTTTACCTCTACCATTAGTACGAGGAGTTTGTGAGACAAACTGTTCAAATTCTTGCAAACTGTCTGAATCAGCTTTCTTGCTACTGGCTTTAGTTTTCTTAGTAGTACTTTTTGCTCTAGGCATAATATTTAGATAATTAATAATTGAAGTAATAATAATATACCAGCTAAATTAGCTAATGTAAAGCCCTGTCTATTTTACAAATTAAGCTAACTATACTATGCTTATCAAGCATAAAATTAAATAGAATATATGAAAAGCGATTTTGAGAACCAAGCCAAACTGTTCTTCTTTTCTAGTATTAAAGGATTAGGTATACATACTATCTGGTCTTTGATTAAATTACTTGATGGTAGTGCTAATCTTTATCAAGCTGCTTTAGATAAACATCCTGATTTAGATAATAAGGTTGGCGCATTAATTAGAGCTAAACAAAGAGATAGACAATTTATCTCTCAAGTTAAACAAGAGTTTAGTCAGATTAAAGAAGACTATTTAAGTATTCTTGATCAAAATTATCCTGAACTGCTAAAAAATATTTATGATCCTCCTCTATTTCTTTTTTACAGAGGTAATATAAATATACTGAAAGATAAATTAATTACTGTGATTGGTTCTCGTACTGTTACTGACTATCATATTAATAGTACTAAACAGATAGTTAAAAACTTAAAGCCTTTAACTATAGTATCTGGTTTAGCTAAAGGTATAGATAGTATTAGTCATCAAGCTGCTCTGAATAATAATCTAAAAACTATAGCTGTGCTAGGTTCTAGCTTAAGAAAAAATTTACTTTATCCGCAATGTAATCTAGAATTAGCTCAGAGAATATTAGATAATAATGGTTTACTACTATCTGAATATCCTGCCAATACTAAAACAGAACAACATCACTTCCCCAGAAGAAATAGAATACTAGCTGGACTATCAGCTGTAACTATAGTTATATCAGGAGCTCAGAAATCTGGTACACTAATAACAGCTCAAGTAGCTTTAGACGAAGGCAGAGAAATATATGCTTTGCCAGGTAATATAGATAAATTATTAAGCTATGGGCCTAACTCATTAATTAATAACGGAGCTAATATATTAATATCAAAAAAGATATGTTAAAAGAAACTCTTTACTACAAAATGAATCTTTAAATTTAAAGTACTAAGGTATTTTAATTTTTAAAGTTAACTATATGAAATTTACACAAGACAAGAAAATAACTCTCTTACAAATTATTTTTGTTACTTCCATGATATTAGCTAATATTGTGGGTATTAAAATAATTAATATTGCCTCTCTATCAGTATCTATGGGCATTTGGTTAGTACCAGTAGCTTTTTTAATTACTGATATGCTAACAGAGGTAAAAGGCAGACAATTTGTGGCTAATTTAATCTGGGCTACCTCTATAGCTCTAATATTCAGCTTTATTTTCATCCAAATATCTGTTTGGGTTAGTCCAGCTGAAAGATTTACCAACAATGAAGCCTTTGTATCTATCTTCAAGACTAGCTCTCGTATGTTTATTGCTTCAGTTATAGCTTTTGCCATATCTCAATTCCATGATATCTGGGCTTTTGGCTTTTGGAAGAAAAAAACTAAAGGTAAATATCTATGGCTACGTAATAATCTATCAACTATAGTCTCCCAGTTTATAGACACAACTATCTTTATCTTCTTAGCTTTCTACAAGGTAGCTCCTCAATTTGATTTTGCTTTTATGTGGCATTTAATTCTACCCTACTATGTTATGAAAATAATTCTAGCATTGATAGATACTCCTTTCGTTTATCTAGGTATTAAATGGCTAAGAAAAAATAATGAGCCAGACCTATCAACAAGACATTAAGTTTCTAGAATCTCTAGCTAATATTCCTAAGCAGGAATTCTTACTTGGTCTATATGACCGTAGTATTTTTATTACCCGCTTAAAAAACTTTCTTAAACTCCTAGGTAACCCCGAAAAGAAAATAAAGATTATTCACATAGCTGGTACTAGCGGTAAAGGAACCACTGTTAGAATACTGCAAGACCTAATGTCTAATGCTAATTTAAAAGTAGGTTCATATACTTCTCCTTTTGCTACCACCACAATTGAGAAAGTGCAGATTAAAAACAAGTTAATTTCTCCTCAGCAATTACATAAGATACTAGAAAAAAAAGTTAAGCCTGCCCTGGACAAATATCTTGTACAGTTTCCTACTCAGCCTCTATCCTACTTTGAAACCTTTTTAGCTCTGGCTTTAATTCACTTTAAAGAACAAAAATGTCAGTGGGTAATTCTAGAGACTGGTTGTGGTGGTACTCATGATGCTACTAATGTAATTCCTCATCCACTTGTGACAGCTATTACCAATATTGGTTTAGATCATACTCATCTCTTAGGCAATACTAAAATTAAAATAGCTAAAGACAAGGCTGGAATTATTAAACCTGCCAGTAAATTTTTAACAACTGAGAAGAATAAAAAACTAATTAAGATATTTAAAAAAGTCTGTGCAAAGAAAAAAGCTAAGTATATTAATTTAGAAAACTTAGTTAAAGAATATAATACAGATAATTACTTTTCTACTAAAAGACAGAAAGAAAATTTAAAGCTAGCTTTAAACATTCTGAAAGAGTTGAAGATTAAACCAAAAAATATACAATCAGTAATTAATAAATTTTCTTTACCTTGTCGACAAGAAATCATACAAACGAATCCCTTGGTCATTCTAGACGGAGCTCATAACAGTGATAAGTTAAATAACTTAATTGAATTTATTAAACAGCAAAAGTATAAAAAACTTTATCTCATTCTAGGTTTTGCTCATACTAAAAACTATAACTCTAGCCTTAAAAAACTATTAGCCATTAGTAACAAAATTTATCTAACTAGATTCTTAGTAACCTTTAGAAAAAGTGCTGAACTAAGAGAACTATACAAAAGAAGTAAGAAAATAAAGCCTAATCTAGCTATGGCAGTCCATAATGACCCCTGGCAAGCCCTACAATCTGCCCTAAAACTAGCTAAAAAAGATGACTTAGTGCTAATCACTGGATCTTTCTTTTTAACTGGTGAATTAAGGAACAAATGGATACCAGAAGACTATATTATTAAACACCTTAAGCTTGACAAAAAATAAACAATCTATTATAGTCAGAGCCATATGTCAAAACTAATTATCGTTGAGTCACCAACTAAAGCCAAAACTATCACTGGCTTTTTGCCAAAAGACTATAAAGTAGTTTCTTCTTTTGGTCATGTCAGAGATTTACCTAAAAGTAAATTAGGTGTTGATGTTGAGAATAATTTTGAACCTTCCTATGTTATACCTACTAGAGCTAAAAAGACTGTTACTACTCTAAAGAATCTAGCTAAGAAGGCTGAAATGGTCTACTTTGCTACTGATGAAGATCGTGAAGGAGAAGCTATTTCTTGGCATCTACAACAAATATTAAAGCTACCAGCTGACAAACAAAAAAGAATTTCTTTTCATGAAATTACTAAATCAGCTATTGAAAAAGCATTAAATGATCCTAGAGACTTAGATACTAATTTAATTGATGCACAACAAGCTCGTCGTATTCTAGATAGATTAGTAGGCTACAAACTATCTCCCCTACTATGGAAAAAAGTAGCTAAAGGATTATCTGCCGGCAGAGTTCAATCTGTAACTTTAAGGTTAATTGTTGAAAGAGAAGCAGAAAGAGAAGAGTTCAAGCCAGAAGAATATTGGACTGTCGAAGGAGAAGTTGCTAAAGATAAAAATAAATTCCAAGTAGCTTTACATAAAGAAGATAACAAACCTTTGGGTAAATTTGATATTGATAAAGAAAAAGCTGCCCAAGCTGTTAAAGATGTTAAAGGAACTCAACTAGTAGTTGATGAAATAAAAGCTAAACAAAATAGCAAATCTCCTTTTCCTCCACATACTACCTCTACTCTACAACAGGATGCTAACCGTCGTTTTGGCTATTCAGCTAAACAAACTATGATGCTAGCTCAACAGCTATATGAGGGTCTTAAACTTGGTTCTCAAGGTCATGCTGGGTTAATTACCTACATGCGTACTGATTCAGTCACTCTATCTGATACTTTTAAACAACAAGCTTCCGAATATATAGTTAATAAGCTTGGTGAAAAATATATAGCCAAAGGTGGTCGTAACTTTAAACAGAAATCTAAACTAGCTCAGGAAGCTCATGAAGCTATTAGACCTACTGATGTTAATAACGATCCAGAATCTGTTAAATCATATTTAAATCCTAAACAACATAAAATATATACTTTAATTTGGCAAAGAGCTGTTGCTTCTCAAATGTCTAATTATTTAAGTGAAACAACTACTGTTGAAATTCTAGCTAAAGATACTAAATGGACACTTAAAGCTGTTGGTTCTGTAATTAAATTTGATGGTTTCCATGCTATATATCAAATTAATAGTAAAGAAGAGCTATTACCTACTTTGGCTAAAGGTGATCAATTAGATCTAAAGAAGCTGGAAGGTTTACAACACTTTACTGTTCCGCCAGCCAGATATTCAGAAGCAGGCTTAGTCAAGGCTTTAGAAGCTTTAGGTATTGGTAGACCATCTACTTATGCTCCAACTATTGCTACTATTATTGAAAGAAATTATGTAGAAAAAGAAGAAAAAAGACTTAAACCTACTGAAATAGGGACAATAGTTACTAATCTATTGGTTGAACACTTCTCTGATATTGTTGATTACAATTTTACAGCTAAAATGGAAGATGATTTAGATGATATAGCTCATAGTGAAAGAGAATGGCAACCAGTCATTGCTGAATTTTATAATCCATTTGCTAAAAATTTAATTATGAAGGAAAAAGAATTAGACAAAAAAGAGATTACTGAAAAAGCTACCGATGAGGTCTGTGAAAAATGTAAAAGCCCTATGGTAGAAAAATTAGGTAGATTTGGCAGGTTCCTAGCTTGCTCTAATTATCCTGATTGTAAGAATACTAAACATATTAATGGTGATCATGAAATTGAAGAACCAGAAGAGTCTAAAGAAGTTTGTGAAAAATGTGGTAACCCTATGGTCTTTAAGCAAGGTAGGTTCGGTAAGTTCTTAGCTTGCTCTAATTATCCTAAGT
The DNA here is from genome assembly GCA_030632225.1 of Candidatus Parcubacteria bacterium. Taxonomy (GTDB): domain Bacteria; phylum Patescibacteriota; class Patescibacteriia; order UBA1558; family GWA2-36-10; genus DAOVVF01. The sequence goes on along the minus strand of DAOVVF010000021.1, from coordinate 2,123 downwards.
GTAAAACTACTAAGAACATTCAAACTAGCACAGGTGTTAAATGTCCTGAATGCGGTAAAGGTGAAATTGTAGAAAAAAGAACTAAGCGTGGTAAACCTTTTTACGCTTGTGACCAATATCCTAAATGTGAACATGCTGTCTGGTCAAAACCTACTGGTGAACTCTGCCCAGAATGTAAACAACTATTACTGCATGCAGCTAAAGATAAAGTGAAATGTGAAAGCTGTAAGTATACTAAATAATAATTACCCCGCTTAGGCGGGGTTTTTAAATACTTGCTATTTAGTAAATATAATTATAATATATTATTATGATTACTTTCGAAGACTTAAAGAAAAAATTGATAGTTAATAACTATAGTAATAAAGACATCACTCTAGTTGTGAAAGCTTTTCATTTTGCTTCAGAAGCTCATAAAGGACAGAAAAGAAGAACGGGTGAAGAATATATTTACCATTCTTTAAGTGCAGCTCATACTTTAGCTGGTATGAAAATGGATACTGCTACTATTGTCGCTGCTTTACTGCATGATGTACCAGAGGATACTGATTTTAGTTTTGAAGATGTAAAGAGTAATTTTGGCAATGAAGTATATAATCTAGTTAAAGGAGTTACTAAGCTAGGCACTCTTAAATATCGTGGTTTAGAAAGATATGCTGAAAACCTTCGTAAAATGTTTTTAGCTATGAGCCAAGACCTCAGAGTTATTATCATTAAACTAGCAGATAGATTGCATAATATGGAAACTCTGGAAGGAGTACGCAAAGAAAAAAGATTAAGAATAGCTCAAGAGACTTTAGATATATATGCTCCTCTAGCCAATCGTTTAGGCATGTTTAGAATGAAAACTAAATTAGAAGATCTAGCTTTCCCTTATGTCTATCCTAAAGAATATGAATGGGTACAAGACTTAATAGCTGACAGGTTAAAAACTGAAACAAAGTATATTGAAAAAATAAAGAAAAATATTCAAAAAACTATTATCAGGAATCATATAAAATACGTTAGTCTAAAAGGTAGGATAAAAAGTATCTGGAGTATTTACAAAAAACTATTACGCAAAGGTAAAGATATTAACAAGGTCTATGACCTAATAGCTATTAGAATAATTGTTGAAGATGTAGCTGATTGCTATTCTGTACTAGGTATTATTCACAAAAAATGGTCTCCATTAAAAGGCAGGGTCAAAGATTTCATAGCTCAACCTAAACCTAATGGCTATCAATCTTTACATACTTCTGTTTTTACTGACTTTGGTAAAGTAGTTGAATTTCAGATTAGAACTAGAACTATGGATGAAGAAGCTGAGTACGGTGTAGCTGCTCACAGTCGCTATAAAGAATTAGGTATTCTAGGCAAGAGAAAAAAACATCCTCGCTGGTTACAGCATTTAGTTGAAATACAAAAAGCTATTACAGACAATACTGAATTTATTAAACACGTTAAGCATGATCTATTTGCTAACCAAATCTTTGTCTTTACACCTAAAGGTGATGTTATTGAACTACCAGAAAATGCTACTCCTTTAGACTTTGCTTACTATATCCATACTGAAATAGGTAATCAATGTATAGGTTCTAAAATAAATGATCAAATAGCTTCTTTAGATACTACTCTTAAATCAGGTGATGTAGTAGAAATAATGACTAACAAGAGTAGGAAGTATCCTAGCCCTCATTGGCTGAACCTAGTAGTCACTAGTATGGCTAAAGCTAAAATAAAGAACCAATTAAGAAAATAACCTGCTAGTAGCAGGTTATTTTTTATTCAGTCAGTTTATCTAATATATTTTTAAGCTCTTCATGAGAAAAAAATGTTATCTTGATAGAGCCTCTTTCTCCTCTTTTTTCTATCTTTGCTTTAGCTCCCAAGTATTTAGCAATCTTATCTTCCCAAGAAGTAAGCACTGGATCAGGTGGTTTAGCTTCTTTTCTACTTGTTATTTCTTTTTTAGTAATATCGTGTAAAGCTTGTACTGTTAAATCATTCTTTAATATCTTTTTAAATATTTTTACTTGTTCTACTTTAGTAGGATAACTAAGAATTAGCTTAGCATGAGAAGCTGTTATTCTACCTTCTTGCAATGCTTCTTTTATAATCACAGGTAGAGATAGTAGTCTAAT
>DAOVVF010000125.1 GCA_030632225.1 Candidatus Parcubacteria bacterium | reverse complement strand
ATTTTTATAACTATTCTTTTTTTATCCATATTTTTTATTTAAGATATACTCATTATGGCAAATTGAGATAATAATGGCAAGGGTTGACTAAAAAATAATATTATGTAATTATTTTATATTATTCATGTACTTTAATAGTTTTTGTAGTAGCCTTTTGTATCTATATTAATAGGTATATGGGGCTGCTACAAAAAGAGTCGGTAATGGTATGCCGTCCGCCTTTCTAAGGTTCAATTAGCAGCAGGAGGTAAATTATGAAACGGTGGAATAAAACCACTATCCATTGGGATGTTAAATCGCCTAATGGGTCTTGGTCTACTAAATTAAAATGTAATGACGAGGTTAATACCTATCACAAATTAAGTGACTTAACTCTTACGTCAAATCCTAATCATCGTACGGCTATCATCTCTATGGTAATATTAGACGCGTCGTCATGTTTGTCAGAAAGACGAATGAAAAACGTCTGCGATCAACTTATTTCTGCCATAGAGAGACAAGGCAGGATGGTTAGTATAAAATTATCTCGGTTTAACATATTACGTCTAAATTTCTCCATCAAAAAAGGGGAGCAATTCTGTGACGCAGCTATTAAAGTCGCCAGGATAATTTTAGAAACTTTGGGAATAAAAGATAAAAAAGATCATCGCCTAGCTAACTTCTACGTATCCCAAGAATCTATGGTAAGCTATAAAGGTCAATGGATTTCTTTTGCAGACTATCTACGCATTAAACATGGTTTAAGATTATGTACACACATGCCTTAAGACAAAAAGGCGATGCATCAGCATCGCCTTTTTTTATTACAATGAATAGTATTTAAACTCTTTTATCTTTGCTTTAGCTTCTTCTAACAGTTTTTCAATACTCTTCTTATCATCCTTTATATATATCTGTTTAATTAAGCAGACCTCCGTATAGTATTTATCTATTTTGCCCTTAAGGATATTCTCTAGTATATTGGCTGGCTTATTTTCTTTCTTTAGCTGTTCAGTATATATTTCTTTTTCTTTGTCTAGAATATCAGTTGGTACATCTTCTGGTTTTAAATACTGAGGTGCTGTAGCAGCTACCTGCATAGCAATCTCTTTAGCTAAATCTTCTGTACCGTTGTTTAAAATAACTACAGTAGCTACTTTCTTGTTAGAGTGTAAATAGGTACCAATAGTATCACCTTCTGAAATACCAAAATTACCTAATTGTAGATTCTCACCTATTTTAACAATTAGATCATTCTTTATATGCTCTTCAGCCCAAGATTTAAATTCTGATTCAGAAGTAGTTAATAATTTCTTAGCTAATTCATCAGTTGCTTTGATAAAATCTTCGTTACGGGCTACAAAATCCGTTTCACAACCTAAAGCAACTACTGCTACTTTATTACCTTCTTTAGCAATAGCTATTACTCCTTCACTAATCTCTCTATCAGCTTTCTTATCAGCTATCTTAGAACCAGCTTTTCTTAATATCTCAATAGCTTTAGTTTCATCGCCATTAGCTTCATCTAAAGCTCTTTTAACATCATTAATACCAGCTCCTGTTAGCTGTCTAATTTTTTTAATTAATTCTAAACTCATATTTATTTTTTAACTTCTTTAACAGTAGCATTCTTAGCTTCTGTCACAGCTTCAGCTATTAAATTAGTAATTGTATCTATAGCTTTGATAGCATCATCATTAGATGGTATAGGGTAAGCAACTAAATCTGGATTAACATTAGTATCTACTAAAGCTACAACTGGAATACCTACTTTGTTAGCTTCGCTAACAGCAGTAGATTCTTTCTTGATATCTACTACAAATATAGCTTGTGGTAATTTTTTCATTTGTTTGATACCACCAACTGTTTCATTTAACTTGTTAATCTCTTTAGTAAAAGTTAACTTCTCTTTCTTGGTATATACTTCCCAAGTACCATCATCTCTTCCTTTTTCTAAATTTTCTAACTTCTTAGTTAATTTGTTGATATTATTAAAATTAGTAAAAGTACCACCTAACCAACGACCAACAATATATGGCATGCCACATTTTTGAGCAGCCTCTTTAACTATTTTTCTAGCTTGTTTCTTTGAACCAACAAATAAAATAACGCCTCCGGCTTTTACAATCTTATCAACAAAATCTATAGCTTTTTCTAAACCAACTACAGTTTTCTGTAAGTCAATAATATGCACACCGTTGCGTTCTGTATGAATGTAGGAAGCTGCTTTAGGATACCTTTTAGAGGTTTGATGTCCAAAATGTACTCCGCTCTTAAGCAAGTCTTCCAAACTTGGAATTTTTATCATATTCTTTTCCTTTCTTACCCATATTCTAGCCTTTTAACTGCTTCCCTTTGTTAGGGAACAAGGTTAGT
>DAOVVF010000095.1 GCA_030632225.1 Candidatus Parcubacteria bacterium | reverse complement strand
CCAGTCTCAAAACTAACAATTAGAGTCCCTTTTTAAAGGGACTCTTTTATTTTGACAAAAATAGTATTATATATTATAGTAAGATGTTGTTTATTGATCTTTAACATGGAGGTAATAGAATGGAAGGATACCAAATTGGTTGTTTAATAGCTATTGGACTAGCATTGGTTTGTTTTGTTCTTGGTTTTGTTTTCAAACGTAAAGCTTTCTATAGCTTTAGACTTCAATATCCATTTGATAGAAGTCGAAAAGAGCAAATTGAGAAATATCTCAAAGATCTCAAGGGTTTAAAAGAAGAGGGACATTTTAAGACTTATTTAGTAGCAGAAGGAAAGCAAAAAGAATTTTTTGCAGATCGTAATTTTGAACATCTTTTCTTTATAGCTGCAATTACTTTCTTTATTTTGTCCATAGTCATATGGTCAGTGAATTAAGGAGGCTATAATGGATGATATACTATTTTCCAGACTGACTATAGTGGTATTACTACTCATTTTAGTACTCTTTATTATATATCAGTCTATGAAGGGAAAATATAGTTTCTATGATGCCTATAGGTACCATTCAGAATACAAGACAATAAAAGAGTATTTAAAATACTATAGAAATCTAGGCTTGAAAAAAGATATAAGCAGGATTAAAGCTTGTGAGATAGAATATAGTGGCTTTCATAGTTACTGTAATAATATCCAAATAGCTTCTTTACTGATAATATTCTTTCTTGGGCTGTTAATTTTTGATATCAAAGTTCGTTAAAAGGAGGAGTCATGAAAAAATGGTGGTGTCTATTTGTAATTTTTGTGTTAACTGTTATGACAGCAATCGTAGCTATATCACCAAGAGCAGCACACTGGATTGATGGTATGAATAAAGCTGATCAAAATATCATCTCTACAACCATTCTGCTGACATTTGTTACAGCTATGGCTATTGGTATATCTATGACCAGGGAAGTATTTTCAGGTCTAGTTGCTGGATTATTGATTACAGTGACTATTACTACAATACTTTATGTTGTTTTATCTCCTGTAGCCGCATTAGTTTTCTTTTGTACCTTCTTCATTACTTACTTCTTGGCATATTTCCAGTCATGCCTGTGTGCCAAAACATCTGGCTAAGACAACGAAAAAGAGCTTCTCAACGAAGCTCTTTTTATTTAAAGGCCTAAATTGACGTCATAAGCCGAATTCTGTCTTTCTTGCTTAGCAAGAACTGATGATCATCTATCTAGGTTCATGATTGCTCATGAACTCAAACGACCTACCCATCCTAAATTGCAACGCATGGTTACTATCTAGAATCTATTTGGTCTTTCACCAGGTAGAAGTTTATCTCTTTCTATATATCACTATATAGACATGTGAGCTCTTACCTCACAGTTTCACCCTTACCCGAAGGCGGTATACTTTCTGTTACACTTGTCTTAATTCCAGAATTACTTCTGAAATCAGTTGGTGTTACCAACTACCTTTTTATGGTGCTCGGACTTTCCTCCTTAGTAAACTAAGGCGATCATCTCAGTCAATTCAGACCTTCATTCTATATATACCATATTTTAGTATATTTGTCAATATAATAGTATGTTTACTAAAGTAATAACTGGTGTTATGATATTTATATGAAAAAGCCTAATTTTATTACTAATATAATCTTAGTTCCACTTGATTTTGTTTTAGTATTATTAGCAGCTATTTCTGCATATTATTTAAGATTTTCTGATACTATTACTGAAATAAGGCCGGTATTTTATGAAATGCCTTTTACTGATTATTTTTCTTTGGTTTTTAAAGTAGCTTTATTTGCAATTATTATATTTGCTCTATCAGGTTTTTATACTATGCAGCATAAGAAGCTAGCTAGAGAACTTCCTAAGATTATTACTGGTGTATCTATGGTAATAATCTTTTTAATCCTAGCTATTTTTTTACAAAGAGAATTATTTTCTTCCAGATTTATTATAATCTTAGCTTGGGGTTTAGCAATTCTCTACCTCTTTGTTATCCGTATAGTTATCTTGGTTATAAAAAACTATTTTTTGAAAAAAGGCTATGGACTATCAGGTGCTGTTATTCTTGGGGATGCTGAGAGTAGACAAACCATAGTTAATGAATACAAGACTAATCATCGTTTAGGTTTTAAAATAGTTAAAGAATTTAATAGCTTAAGGGAATTAAAAGAATCTTTAGTTGAACATAATTGGTTGTTAGAAAAAAAAGTAGATCATGTTATACAAACAGATTCAGCAGTAGCTAAAGATGAAGCTATGGATTTACTAAGTTTTTGTCAGGAGAACCAAGTAACTCTCAAATACGTAGCTAGTTTGTTTCAAACACAGAGTTTGAATTTTAATTTAACAGATATTGCTGGTTTACCAATTGTTGAAATACAGGGAACTCCTTTAGATGGCTGGAGAAAGGTATTAAAAAGATTATTTGATATATTAATTTCTTTTCTATTGATAGTTATATTAGCTCCTTTATTAATAGTCTTAGCTATCTTAGTAAAGAGTAGTTCTAAAGGATCAGTCTTTGTTAGCTTAGACAGAGTTGGTTCTAAAGGCAGGAACTTTAAGATGTACAAATATCGTTCAATGGTTAAAGGAGCTGACAAGCTAAAAGAACAGATGATGAATTTAAATGAAAGAACAGATGGTCCATTATTTAAAGTACAGAATGATCCTAGGATTACTAAATTAGGCAAGTGGTTAAGAAAAACTAGTCTAGATGAATTACCTCAGTTATTTAATGTTCTCAAAGGTAATATGAGTTTAGTAGGACCAAGACCTCATGAACCACAAGAAGTATCTAGATATCAAAGAGGTTACAAAAAATTATTAACTATTAAACCAGGTATGACTGGTATGGCTCAGGTATCAGGACGGGCTAATTTATTATTTGCTGAAGAAGCTAAACTAGATATTTTCTATATTGAAAACTGGTCTATGCTTCTAGATTTAATTATTTTACTTAAAACACCTAAAGCTATGTTTAGAGGTGATCAAGCTTAATATGAAAAAAATAGCTTT
>DAOVVF010000030.1 GCA_030632225.1 Candidatus Parcubacteria bacterium | reverse complement strand
TAATTCTATTGATTACATACTGCTGTAAAATACAATAATGAACCTAATAATAAACATTCTAATTAATCTTAAGAAACTAGTACAGTCTAGTAATTAATTTAGGTTATTTATTTTTCTCTAAACATCTAAAACAGTAAACTGGAAAGTTTATAATAATGAACCTTATTAGTTTAATGTCAGTGTTAGCTACTGGTATAATTTTTGGTTTTTTTGCTAAGAAACTATTGACCAGCAAAGCAGTGCGTATGGCTGAAAAAAGAGCTACATCACTGTTAAACGATGCTAAGAAAAAAGGGAAAGACACTTTGCTAGAAAGCAAAGACAAAGCTTTAGCTATAATTGAAGAAGTTAAAGTTGAAGAAAAAGAAAGAAGAAAAGGATTGCAGGATTTAGAAAATAGGTTAGCCAAAAGAGAAGGTCTGTTTGATAAAAAAATTCTAGAAATAGAAGATAGTAAACAAAAGACAGAACGTACTCGTCATCAATTAGAAAAAGCTAAAGAAGAAATTAGGACAATTAAAGAGGGCCAACTAGCTAAATTAGAAAAAATAGCTAAATTAACTCAAGAAGAAGCTAAAGATGTGCTAATTAAAAACACAGAAGCTCGTATGCAAGATGAGTTGCTTCATCGTATCCGTAAATTAGAAAACGAAGCTACTGAAGAGTTAGAATCTAAAGCTAAACAAATACTTACCTCTGTTATAGAGCGATGTGCTGCTCCTCATACAGTAGAAACTACCACTACTTCTGTTTCTTTACCTAATGAAGAAATGAAAGGTAGAATTATTGGTCGTGAAGGTAGAAATATTAAGACTATTGAACAATTAACTGGTACTGAAATAATTATTGACGATACACCGGAAACTATTTTGGTATCCGCTTTTAATCCTATTCGTAGACAATTAGCTAAAAGATCTTTAGATCATTTAATGGCTGATGGTCGTATTCATCCAGGCCGTATTGAAGAAACTATTCAACAATCTAAGAAAGAACTAGCTGTAGATATTAAAAAAGCTGGTGAAGAAGCTGCTTACCAGGCTGGTATAGTTGGTTTAGATAACAAACTATTACAAATACTAGGACGTTTAAAATATCGTACTAGTTATGGTCAAAATCAATTACAACATGCTTTGGAGGTTTCTCATCTATCAGGACTGTTAGCTGCTGAATTAGGAGCTGATATTAGTATTTGTAAGAAAGGTGGACTATTACATGATATTGGTAAGGCTTTAGATCATGAAATACAGGGTTCTCATCCTGAAATAGGTTATGATTTAATCAAGAAATTTGGTTTACCAGAAGATATTGCCTATTTATCTTTAGCTCACCATGAAGATAAGCCTAAAAACCTAGAAGGTGTTATAGTTAAAATAGCTGATGCTATTTCCGGTTCTCGTCCAGGAGCTAGACGTGATTCTTTAGAAGAATATATACAACGTCTAACTGAATTAGAGAATACTGCTAAATCATTTGCTGGCGTAGAAAAAGCTTATGCTATTCAAGCTGGTAGAGAAATACGTGTATTTGTCTCAGCTGAAGAAGTAGATGATTATCAAGCTAATACTATTGCTAAAGAAGTGGCTAATAAAATTGAAAGTGAATTAAAATATCCTGGTGAAATTAGAGTAACTGTCATTAGGGAAAAAAGAATAGTTGAATATGCCAGATAAAACTACTAAATTAATATTCTTAGGAGATATTTCAGGCTCTTTAGGACGCAAAGGTGCTAAAGAGATAGTTCCTCAGTGGAAGCAGAAATATAATCCAGATTTGTTTATCGCCAACATTGAAAATCTAGCCCACAACAAAGGCGTTACTTTAAAGACTTTGAATGAAATTAAAGAAGCTGGCATAGATATCTTTACTAGCGGTAATCATATCTGGTCTAAGTATGATATTCATGATCTTGCTAAAGAAACTGACTTTGCCTTAACTTGTCCAGCTAATGATTCTCGTAGTCCTGCCAAATATTTAAAACAAGAAATAGAAGTTAATGGCACTAAGTTAATTATCCTTAACTTATCTGGACAAACATTCATGGAAGAAGATGAAGTTTCTAATGCTTTTCATAAGGTAGATGAGATTCTACCTAAGCTAGATAAGAATGCTAATATTATTCTAGACTTTCACGCTGAAGCTACTAGTGAAAAAAGGGCTATGGGGCTCTATCTTGATGGTAAAATATCTGCTTTAATTGGTACTCATACTCATATTCCAACTGCTGATGCTCAAATTCTAGAAAAAGGCACAGGCTATATTACTGATATTGGTATGACTGGTCCTTTTCCTTCTGTGTTAGGTATCAAACCGGAAATTATTATTGAAAAATTTCTAACTAGTAGTAAAATACGACATGAATTACCAGAGTCTGGTCAAATTGAGATAAATGCAGTATTATTAGAGATAGATAACAATAGTCACAAGACTATTAAAATAGAACTTCTAAGAAAAATCATATGAAGAAAGCACAATTAATTGAATCTATAGCTATCAAGGCTGGAGTTAGTAAAAAACAAGCTGAAGATGTTTTACAAGCTTTGGAAGATTTAGTAATTGAAAGATTAAAGAATCGTAAGGAGGTTACCTTAACTGGCTTTGGTACTTTTTCAGCTAGAGTCAGAACAGCTAGAATGGGTGTTAGCCCACAGAAACCTAGTGAAAGGATTAAGATTCCAGAAGTGGTTGTACCTAAATTTAAAGCTGGTAAAACCCTTAAGGATGCTTTAAAGAAATAGCAAATAATTAACTCAGCCACTTTTAGTGGCTTTTTAATTCTATGACTCTACAGCAAATAAAAAAAGATAAACGAATCAATGCCTTTATTGATCATACTAATGATTACCTAAAAGCCATGGGCTATACTGATCATGGGCATCGTCATTTAAATATAGTTAGTCAAAGAGCTAAGAAAGTAGCTCGACATATGAAATTAAATGCTAATGATCAAGAGCTAGCTAGTATAGCTGGCTATTGTCATGATATGGGTAATTTTATGGGTCGGACTCAGCATCATTACTGGGCTGGTCTACTTTTTTCCCAATGTTATCTTAACGAAGCTAAACCTGACGATGTAGCTACAGTTATGAAAGCTATTGTTTCTCATGACAAAGATGATTTAAAAATAGTTGATAAGATAACAGCTTGTTTGATTATAGCTGACAAATCAGATGTCCATCGTACCAGAGTACTTAATAAAGGTATGAAAGCTATTAAAGAAGACATACATGATAGAGTTAATTATGCTGTAACTGATAATAAGCTATCTATTGATGATCAAAAAAAGACCATTACTCTGGCCTTACGCTTAGATACTAAGTTTACTGATATTATGGATTATTTTTCTATCTTTGTTGCCAGAATGAATTACTGTCAGAAAGCTGCTGATTATCTTAAATACGAATTTAAACTAAAAATTAATAATACAATGCTAGCTTAGTTATTATATAATACTAAAGCTCGTTTAGGTCCCTCTGTGAGGGATTTTTGTTTATCCCAATCAGCAATAGATGATAATAAATTATCAGCAGTGTAGACAAAATCTGCTCCTCTTCTAGTACCAGGATCGTTGGTAATAAACTTGTCATCTACATAGCCTTTAATAACTAGCATATGGTATTCTGGTCCTTCACCAGTGAAATAAGGATTATCTAATTTACGACCATCAGCTGGTACTATTACTGGAATTCCTTTATTAAGATATTCTTTTATCTTGGCAGCTGTTAAATCTTCAATTATTTCTGTCCTATAACCAAAAGTAGTTTCAGTAAATAAAGCTACTTCCTCTACTGGTAAATTAAAATGTCCTGACCAATTATCTTCTTGCCATTTAACCATCTCTAATAATATTTCTTCTACTTCTTCTTTATTAGGAAATTGCTTATTAGCATAATAGTAATCTACCATTAAAATACTAACTTCTTCACAGGCATCCTGGAAAGGCTGATCCCAGTTAGCTGTTGGTGCTTGTGAGATAAAGGGAATATCTAAATTAATATTAGTCTGCTCTATTTTAACTCCAGCTACTTCCTTTTCTTCTTCAACAACTATTTCTTCCTCTTCAACTACTTCTTCAATAATAAATTCTTCAAATTCCTGAGCTGGTGGTAAATCAACTTCAATAACTTCTGGAGTTCTAGGGTAATAGAACCAAGCTACTCCAACTATTAATACTATAACTATAATAATTAATTTTTTCATAAACTCATCCTAGCAGTAAATTAATATTTTGTCAAAAAAAGACCGGCTGATGCCAGTCTTTTTACGTGTGTTAGGTCGGGAATAAATCCCCGGAGCTATGCTGTCCAAATTCAAGGACAATTTCATTGAGTACAACTACTAAGTTGCTTAATAGCTCAAGCATTAAATCTGCTAAACCTGGTGCGAACATCTTGAACAAGATCAACAAAAATATCAGATTAAAAAAGCCATATAATGCTTTAAACATATTTTTGTTGCTTATTGGCAAAGCCCTAGGAGAATATTAGGATATTCGACTGTATCCTAGAGCAAATGCCCAAGATATTCTCTGCAGGTAACTAGCTTTAAGTAATTAAAACCAGATTCCTGCAGAGAATAGTTCGCTTGTAAAGAACTTACACTTTATTTATATCACAGAGTGGTGGTATTATCAAATCTATTGACAAAATTATGTGTATAATATATATTAAACTGTCTTTTGAACCTTACAAAGGAGGTGAATTTATGGGAAACGATAACCCTGTCCAAACTTCGAAAAACTCTTTATCTAATGCCTTTTTTCTTTTGGCCCTGATTCCCCTTTTAATCGCCATTATAGCTGGTTATTCTTTCATCGATGACTATTACGATACTGTAGATGAGTTGCAATATTACAAAACAACTTACTTACATGTACAGGGCACTACTGAAATCAACAACCAAATAGTTAATTATCATCTATTCAGCCCTGACGGAGGCCAAAACTGGTATGCTGCTCAAGAAATGGGCAACGAAGCTATTAAAATTATGGGCACAGTTGATGAAGTGTATCCAAAACTAATAGCTCATCTAACTATAAAAGCTAACCTGACGTCAAACAAAGACATTCCGTAAACAAAAAAACCACTCTTTCAACAAAGAGTGGTTTTTACTTACTACGAGATTCAGATACTTCATGCCACAGTAACCAAATAACACCAATAGTAATATATATATCACTGATATTTAAAACTGTAAAATACGGTATGTTAATAAAATCAACTACTCCATCATAATTAAATCTATCTATTAAATTACTAGCTGCTCCAATAATTACTAAAGCCCATGGCCAGATAAATATATCTTTCTGCTTAAAACTTCTTAACCAATATGACACTAAAGTTATTAGAATCAAAATAATCAAAGGATAAAAAATTAAATCTGGTAAAGGTAAGGAAAAGGCTATACTCTTGTTGATATGCAAACTAAAAAAACCATCTTGAGATGGATTGTTAATAATATATAGTTTAGTTAAACGATCAAAGATGAATAATAATACAATACTTGTAAAGTATTTTAACATTACAAAGATTTTTTCTTACACTTCATACAAGAAGTAGCTGAAGGAAAGGCTTCTAGTCTTTTAGGTTGTATAGGACCATCACATTTTTCACATAAACCATATTTACCTTCTTCAACTTTCTTTAAAGCTCTATTAACATTAAACAAAGAAACTTCTAAAGTCTTTTCTAAAGATAGATTCTTTTCAAAAGTAGCTACTTCTGCTGCATTCTCATCATCTTTATCTCCATAATCAACAAACTTAGCATCATAATCATTCTCAGCTACTTGTACAGCATCCGCCTTCAATTCTTTCAATATTTTATCTCTTCTTTTTTCTAGGGCTACTTTTCTGTCTTCTATAAATTTAGCATCCATTTTCATAGTTTTATCCTTAAAAACATGCTTCTATCATAGCAAATAGTTCCTAAGAAATCAAGACTTTTTAATAAATGAAAAAGGCACACTCCGTGCCCCTAATATATTGATTATTATATGGGTGGCTGGTGTGCCTTTAGTGTCGTGATCAAATCACATCTATACAACTTTTTGTAAGCTGTAAGTTAAAATTGGATGATTTTGATTTGATAAGACATTATTACTCGTCCTAACTCAGAGCATTTATACTAGCTACCAATACTTGGAGATGTTCTCATCTGGATGATGGGAAATTCCTTTTTATTGTTTTTATTTTTGTTTTAGAGGGAAATGGTTAGGGCATTTCAAGATATGAAGATCAGTAACTAGCCTGGAATTAATCACTAATAGCAAATTAATGAGCAATTCCAGTAATATTTAAAGAACCTTTTAGCAATACATTAAGTATATCATATATAGCTATTTATGTCAATTCTAATTTAAGGCTAATATTAGCTAAAAAACAGACTTTTAAAAACATAATTTGACAGATCTGGCAAGAATACATATAACCTATAAACAACTTATCCACAATTGTTAAAAACAGAACTGCCAACCCTGTGTATAATCGTTAAAAT
>DAOVVF010000123.1 GCA_030632225.1 Candidatus Parcubacteria bacterium | reverse complement strand
GAAACTGTAGAGAAAGCTATGGAAGTCTTAAAAAATTTCAAGGTTGAAAACCCTGGACTTATTTCTTATTCAGCTATTCCTACAATGGTATCAAACAGAGATACAGTGCAAGAGTTTAGAAATGCTTTGGAAAAAGCTTTGGAAAAAAGAAACGCTATACTCGATACTACACCCAAGCCTGAAGGTTATTTCTAATTATAAACCGCTCTATGTAGTAAATATAGGGCGGTTTTTTTATCTCTTGACAAGTTTTTAATTCTATGTTAGTATACATAATTGTTTGATCATTAAAGATAGATTTAGTAATATAAAAGGGGTTGCCAGATGGTAACATCAAGGGAATATAGCGTAGACTTCGCTGCTGGTAAATTTCTAGCCGGCCCAGGCTGGTTCATGATATAGGCCGGCTCTCGGCGGACGATCCGGAAAAAGTCAAAAACCGGATTTGATAATTACGTCTACCGCTGTACAACAGCACCGAGAGTTCTAGATGAATATATAGGTACTACCCGCGGAAGTACCATCGCCCGTTTCCCTGGGCTAAAATGGAGCATCTAGCTACGCTACCCAACCACTGGCAACCCTTCAATATAAAGTCCTAGTAGAAATACTAGGGCTTTTCTTTTACATTGACAAAATAGATAGTATGTATTATGTTAAATAGTCAATTAGTAAGTACTTTACAAGGAGGCAGATGATGAAAAGGTTGAAACGTTTGATTTTAGTAGCCTGTAGTGACATCAAAGATTGTAATCAATTCAAAGATTTTCTGATAACTCAGAATTTTGAAGTCATAGTCACTAATAGTGGTGAGTGGATTTTGTCAGAAGCAATTAAAGTAAAGCCTGATTTAATAATCATTGATACTCTGTCAATGAAAACAGGTGGCAAAGAAGTCATTACTCTATTGAGAGCTAACCAAGAAATTGGTAGAACACCAGTTATATTGGTAGATGCCTTAAGACAACATTCTGATTTTTATAAAATGGCTAAAGCTTATGGAGCAAATGGTTGGCTGTCCTTTCGTAGTCTATTTAATCCACACGCTGTAGTCAAAGAAGTGTACAAAGCTTTAGGTCTAAGGAGGCGCTAATGTCAAAAAAGAAAGTTTTGGTTATAGATTATCAAGTTTCTATACTTCATATTCTGAGAATTACTTTAGAAGAAGCAGGCTTTGAAGTAATTACTGCTAACGGTAGTAATATTGGTATTCCCAAAGCTCAGAGTTATAAGCCGGATATTATTATTCTGAACGCTCACATGCCAATTTTAGATGGAATTGAAACTTGTCGCCGTATCAAAGCAGATTCTAACATCAAAGATATTCCAGTTATATTGTTGATGCAGAAAATGCAGACAGAAAAGGAAAACAAAGAAAAAACAAAAGAAGTTGGAGCAATAGCTTATTTTGTTAAACCTTTTTCTCCTAATAAGATCATTGAATTCATCAATGCATTTTTTTGGGAAGCTTCTGACTAATCAAAAAAGCTCTTGTATAAACAAGAGCTTTTTTCTTATGGTAAATATAGTAAAGGGTTAACTGGTACACCGTTTAAACGTATCTCTAAGTGAAGATGGGCCCCAGTTGATAATGATCCGGCTCCTCTAGTACCTGGTAAGCCACCAGAGTACCCTATTACCTGTCCTTTAGAAACAAATTGATCTGTAGCCACACTCATTTGGTTAACATGACCATAGACTGAAGAAAAACCATCAGCGTGTATAACCATAATATAGCTATATCCAGTTCTACCACCATCTTTTACTCTAGCTACATATCCAGAGTCTACTGCTCTAATCGGAGTGCCCTGTGAAGCCGCTATATCAATAGCTGGATGTTCAAATAAATAACGGTAAGGATAATCAGGATCATGGAAGTAAGCAGTAATTCTTCGCGAAGAAACTGGCCACATAAAACCTTCACTAGTTATTCCTTTGCCAGCTAAGTCTCTATTTACTTTTTCACGAGCAACTTTTTCTAAGTAAACTATATCTCTATTAATCTGCTCTTGCTCTTCTTTAGCTTGTTGTAATAATTGCTGGAATTTAGATTCTTGTCCTTCAGTGACTTTCATTAGATGATACTTAGTAGATTTATTGCTATCTAAAGCTCCTCTTTTGTTATCTAAAATACCTACTAAAGTATCTAATTCTTCTTCTTCAGTTTCTAAACCTTCTTTATCTTCATGTAAAGCTATTTTAACTGTATTTAATTCCTCTACTCCTTCAATTAAGTTGTCCTGAATATTTTCTAATCTATCTAATTCAGCTACAAAGTCAGAAAAACTATCATTTAGTAAAAGAATTTCTAGTAAGCTACTCTTTTGTTGTTCATTATGTAGGCTACGTATAATTTCAGCAATAATTTCTT
>DAOVVF010000145.1 GCA_030632225.1 Candidatus Parcubacteria bacterium | reverse complement strand
CTCCAACTCTACTCATTCTAGATACTAACAAAGGAAATATTTTTTTATTATTCAAAGAAGCAGCTAATGTTTTACCTTTAAGTACTTTATGATAGACAGCAGTGGTTTCTTTTTTGTAAACATCGTTAGTTAAAGTATCAGATACTATTTGTAATCCCTTATCAATAGTAATACCACTATCTAATAATGAACCTAAAGTACGAGAAAATAGAGTTAGGTTCATATGCTTACTTATTTTACCAACTATTGGTAGTTTTAGCAGAATACGATGTAACCAGATTCTAGTCACAGCAATATGAGCCATTACTCTAATAGCAATAACTATAGCTACTACTCCGATAACAAAGAAGGCCCAGTAATGAACAAAGAAATTTGAACTAGCCATTAATATTCTGGTAGCTAAAGGTAATTCTACGTTTAAAGTAGTAAAGAAACTAGTTATCTTTGGTAAGACAAAAATAGAAACAATAGTTATTAAACCTAGAATAGCTATTAGGATTATAGTTGGATACAAAGAAGCTGCTTTTATCTTTTGTTTCAAATTATATGTCTTTTGCTGTTGTTTAGCTATTAAGGCTAGATTATCAGCTAAAGTACCACCTGATTCACCAACCGTTACCATATTTACAAACAAAGCATCAAAATCTCTAGGATATTTTTTAAGGGCAGCAGATAAAGGATTACCTTTGCGCACATCAACTAATACCTGAGCTAATCTTTTAGCCATAACTGGTGAAGCATTTCCAGCAATAGTTTCTAAAGAGTCATCAATAGGCATACCAGCTCTAATCATAATTGCTAAATGTTTAGCAAACATTACTTTATCTAGTAATTTAACATGCCCTATAACAAAACCTGTCTTTTTAGTTTTGGTCTTACCTTTTTTAATATCTTTA
Organism: Candidatus Parcubacteria bacterium; assembly: GCA_030632225.1. GTDB lineage: Bacteria > Patescibacteriota > Patescibacteriia > UBA1558 > GWA2-36-10 > DAOVVF01. Next base: position 1,185 of record DAOVVF010000145.1, on the reverse strand, counting down.
GATGCTTCATCTAAACTGATAATAGCTCCCTCTTTCAAGGTTAACTTATTTCTAGCTTCCTTATTAGAAGAAGCTTCTATTTCTCCTGTCTTAACATTACCCTTTTCATCTACTAATTTGTAAGTAAATAACATATATTTATTGTTTAGTTACTCTAAATATTTCTTCTAAGGTTGTTTTACCAGAGACTACTTTAGCAAAACCATCTTCTAGCATAGTGACCATGCCATTGGCTCTAGCTGCTTTCTTTATTTGATCAGAGTCAGCTCTAGCTAAAATTAATTCCTTAATATTATCCTTAACTTGCAATACTTCAAAAACACCAATACGTCCTTCATAACCAGTGCCATTACATCTTTCACAACCCTTTCCCTTATACATACGTATCTTACCTACTTTCTTTCTGTCCAAGAACTTATCAATATCTAATTCTTTATCTAATTCTTTTAATTCTTTGTCATCTACTGTATAACTAACTACACATTTAAGGCATATTTTTCTGACCAAACGCTGAGCAATAATTACATTAATTGTAGAGGCTACTAAGAATGGTTCTACGTCCATATCTAATAACCTTGGTAAAGTAGTAGCGGCATCATTAGTATGTAAGGTAGATAATACTAAATGACCTGTCATAGCTGAGTTAACAGCAATCTCAGCAGTTTCTTTGTCTCTAATTTCACCAACCATGATAATATCAGGATCTTGCCTTAAGAGTGATTTCAAACCATCAGCAAAAGTTAAGTTAGTTTTAGGATTTACCTGAATCTGATTAACTCCTTCTAAATCATATTCTACTGGATCTTCAATTGTACAAATATTTACATCACGATTATCCAATATTTTAATCAGGGAATATAGAGTAGTAGTTTTACCAGAACCAGTTGGACCAGTAGCTAAGATCATGCCATATGGTTTACTAACTGCTTTATTAACTATACTCATATCCTTAACTTGCATACCTAAATCTTCTAGACTAAATCTTTTACCTTTGGAAGATAAGAGACGCATAACCACTTTTTCACCTTGAGTGATAGGTATAACTGAAACTCTGATATCTAATTTAGCATCATCAATAGTAGTAACTATCTTACCATCCTGAGCACTACGACTTTCATCAGTTCTTAATTTAGCCAGAATCTTAACTCTAGAAACTATTAAACTTAAAATATTTTTAGGTAAAGT
>DAOVVF010000036.1 GCA_030632225.1 Candidatus Parcubacteria bacterium | reverse complement strand
AGACAAAGAGGTACTGCTTTAGCAGATAGGTCTAAGACTTCTCTTAGACAGTTTGTTATAAATGAAATTGATAAATCTTGTGCTGCTGATGGACGTACTGGTACTGTATATTGTGAAGATGTGGCCATAGTAGAAGAAGGAACTAATAGTAATGGTTTGTCTTATTATAAGTTAAATATGACAGAAGTCAGGAAAGAAGCTGATAATAATTGGCAAGCAGAAGAAAGAGATAAAGGACCAGCTTATGCTGTTGAAGTTTTTAATGAAACAAATGGAGATTCTCTAGTATTATTCTTTATACCTTGGAATGAAGGAGTGGCTTATGAAGCTTTAGATGATATTCTACCTCAGATTATAGCTACATTAGAAGTTAAATAAAAACTATGAAAATTAAAAATCAACAAGGCTACAGTGATATCTATGAGGTTATTGTCTTAACTGTCTTCATAGCAGTCTTATTTATAGTAGGTACTTTTGTCTGGCAACAAATAGAGTATGCTAGAAAAGTAGATAAAGTAGTACATGATATTTTAGTAACAGTGCAAGAAGGAGCTAAAGAGTTGGTAGCAGATGAAGATTCAGAATGGCAGACATATACAAACAATAAGTATAGTTATGCAATCTCTTATAAAGATACTTGGAGTGTAACAGACGCTGACAAATATGAGAGTATAAACTATAAAGTCTTTAAAATGTCTCATCATAATGCAAGCTATGGTGGCTTTACGGTAGCAGTTCTAGGTAATAGTAGTAATTTATCACTAGATGATTTTTTAGCTAATCTTCATGACGCTAGTAGCGGTCCAGCTGAGAAATTTATAACTAGTGATAATATTTCCATAAATGGTGTGCAAGGTGTTAGAGGAGTTGTTACTGGATCAGGTAGTTTTAAAGCAGATATTACTTATATTCCTAATGGTGATTATATCTATGAAATTAGATATGGTTTAAATGATCCTTCTGGAGAATTAGATTTAGAAAAAGAGAAGCTAGAGTTTGAGAAAATTCTACAAACTTTTAAATTTATAGATCCAGCTGTAGGAATACCATTTGGTATGGGTTCAGGCTGTATAAACAATCTTGATTGTTCTTGCCCTAATCCAGACGGAGGAGGATATTTACCAGGAATTTGCTGTGTAGGTGACTGGTTAAAGTATGATACTAGATGTAGTGATATAGAGCATATGACTTGCGCAAGATGTGAATAATATAAATTTTATCTAACCTTAGCTAAAAAACCTCTTTAATCAGAGGTTTTTAGTTTAGCCCTTGCCAAATATAAATATATATGATATAGTTATTCCGTTAAACAGCGCAAAGGCTGTTTTAAAAAACTTAAATTTATGAATAAACTAGTAAATTATCTAAAAGGAGCTCGAGAAGAACTAGCTAAAGTAGTTTGGCCTAATCGAGAAACAACTATTAGACATACTATAGTAGTTATTGGTATTTCCATTGCTATAGCTATTTTTTTAGGACTTGTAGATTTTTTATTATCTAAAATATTAGAAATAGTAATTTAATATGCCAAGACAAAGTTCACAACAAGGTAAAAGATGGTACGTATTACATACATATTCTGGTTATGAAGAAAATGTATCACGTAACCTAAAACAAAGAATAGAATCCATGGATATGGAGGATAAGATTTTTGATGTCTTGATTCCTACTGAAACTAAAATTAAGATCAAGAACGGTAAAAGAAAGACTGTTAAAGAAAAAATCTTTCCAGGTTATGTATTAGTTTCTATGATAGTAACGGATGCTTCTTGGTATGTTGTTAGAAATACACCTAATGTAACAGGTTTTGTTGGTTCTGGTACTACTCCTACTCCAGTTTCTGAAGATGAAATTAAAGCTTTGATGTCTAGAATGGGACAGGAAGAACCAGAGTTTAAGATTGATATGAGCGTTGGCGAAGTAGTTAAGATAATTGATGGACCATTTAAAGATTATGAAGGTAAAGTATCTGATATTGATGAAGCCAGAGGTAAAGCTAAAGTACTAGTTTCTATGTTTGGCAGAGAAACACCTGTTGAATTAGACTTCTTACAAATTAAAAAGATTTAAGAATATGGCAAAAGAACTAAAACAATTAGTTAAGTTACAGATTCAAGCTGGTAAAGCTAATCCTGTTCCTCCAGTTGGTACAGCTTTAGGGCCTCATGGTGTTAATATCCAAGAGTTTTGTACTAAATTTAATGAAGCTACCAAAGATAGAAGAGGAGAGATTGTTCCAGTTGATTTAAGGATCTATGAAGATAGAACTTTTGATTTTACTCTTAAATCAGCACCGGCTGCTGAAATGATTAAGCAAAAGCTTAAACTAAAGAAAGGATCAGGTAGTCCTTTGCAGGAAAAAGTAGCTAAGATAAGTGATGCTCAGTTAGCAGAAATAGCTAAAGCTAAGATGGAAGATTTAAATACTGATGATATAGAAGCTGCTAAGAAGATTATAGCTGGTACAGCTAGACAAATGGGTGTCAGAATAGGGAAATAATATTAATAAGAGGGAGCTTTACTTGTCTGTAAAGCGTTAGTACCTCATTAGAATAATATAATGGCTAAAGTAAGTAAGAGATTAAAGGAGGCTAGGACTAAAGTTGAACTTGGTAAAACATATCCAATAGAAGAGGCTTTAAAATTAGTCAAAGAGACTTCACAAGTTAAATTTGATGCAGCTGTGGAAATCCACGCTAATTTAGGTATTGATCCTAAAAAAGGAGAACAAAATGTTAGAGCTTCAGTAGCTTTACCACATGGTACTGGTAAGACTATTAAGATAGCAGCCTTTGTACCAGATGATAAGGTAAAGGAAGCTAAAGATGCAGGTGCTGATATAGTTGGTAATGAAGATTTAATTAATGAAATTAAAAAGACTAATAAATGTAACTTTGATATAGCTGTTACAGTACCAGAAATGATGAAGAATTTAGCAGCTGTTGCTAAAATATTAGGACAAAAAGGCTTAATGCCTAATCCTAAGATAGGTACTATTGGTCCTGATGTAACTAAGATGATTACGGAATTAAAGAAGGGTAAAATATCCTACAAAAATGATGCTAGTTCTAGTATTCATCTATCAATCGGTAAAACATCTTTTGATGACAAAGCTTTGTTAGAAAACTATAATGCTTTTCTAGACTCATTAAAAAAAGTTAAACCAAGTACTATTAAAGGAACATATATTAAGTCTATATTTGTTAATTCTTCTATGGGTCCTAGTATTAAGATAACAACTTAATTAATTAATATATCTCAGAATGGATAATCCTGTTAAACTGAACTGGGTTATTGCAGTGAGAGAAAGGGTAGACAGATTAATAGATCCTATACCCTTACCTAATATAAGCCCAAATATTGTCTCTGTAGCTTCTGTAGTGGCTATGGCTATGATTTTTATCTGGAGAGATAGTATCTGGTGGGTTTTTTCTTTTATACTACTATCAATACTATTAGACTGGTTTGACGGCTTAATAGCCAGACGGCATAATAGAGTAAGCGCCAGAGGATATATTGTGGATTCTGTTTGTGACAGAGCTAGTGAATTACTATTAGTACTAGCTTTCTTCCAAACTTCTTTCCTTTTAATTTATGCTTTTGTATTAAATATAGTACTAGCCTTTGTTAGTTGGAAAACTAAACTTAATTTACTAATACCTCTTAGATTATTATTCTTACTATTCATATTATATATACAAATATATGGAATTAAATTTTAAAACAACAGATTACGCAGAAGTACTATTCTTTCCTGTACTAGCTAATGAACAAGCTATTACGGACTTAATTAAAAGTCTTAAGTATGAAGATGAAGCTTCTGTTTTAAATCAAGTTAAAAAAGAAAAGTTTCAAGCTAAAAAAGGACAACAATTAATTATCCATGATGCTGAACAAACAATAGTACTGATTGGTACTGGTAAGAAAAAGTTAAGTACAGAAGATTGGAGATTAGTAGCTGGACAAGCAGTTAGCTATCTTAGAAAGTATTCTGCTTCTAGTATTGGTATAATAGCTAAAGATTGGTTAAAAGGTAATGCAGATGTCTTTGCCTTAGGACAAGCTTTAGCTGAAGGATTATCTTTAGCTTCATACACATTTTCTAAATACAAGAAAGTTGATAAAGATAAGGTTAAGGTAAATATACAGGAGCTAGTAGTTGAATTAGCTAAGAGTAGAACTAAAAGATTTAAATTTGGTTGGGACAAAGGAATGCTATTAGCTACCGGTACTGTTAAAGCCAGAGATTTAGTTAATGAACCTGCTGGTGTTATGACACCTTCTTTTTTAGCTAAACAAGCTGAACAAATAGCTAAAGATAACAAAAAAGTATCTGTAAAGATATTAGATAAAGCTCAGATAAAGAAATTAGGTATGAATGCCTATTTAGCTGTAGATCAAGGTTCTAATCAAGATCCTAAGTTTATCCATCTAGTCTACAGAGGTGGTAAAGATAAAATAGCTTTAGTTGGTAAAGGTGTAACTTTTGACAGTGGTGGTTTGAATATAAAGATAGGAGATAGCATGAAGCAGATGAAAATAGATATGGCAGGAGCTGCTACTGTTCTAGGAGTCTTTTCAGTAATTAGCCAATTACAACCTAAACTAGAAGTACATGGTATAATTGCTGCTTGTGAAAATATGCCTTCTGGTAAAGCTTTAAAGCCTGGAGATATAGTAAAGAATATGCAAGGTAAAAGTATTGAAATAGGGGATACTGATGCTGAAGGTAGAGTTACTTTAGCTGATTCTCTAGCTTATGCTCAGAAACAGGGTATTAACAAGATAGTAGATCTAGCTACCTTAACAGGTGCTGTTATGGTAGCTTTGGGTCCTAACTATGCTGGTTTGTTTAGTAATAATAATAAGTTAGGTAATGAATTACTTAAACAAGCTGAAGTATCAGGAGAAAGACTTTGGAAATTACCTTTAGCTCCTGAATATATAGAGTTTAATAAATCTAGTCAGATAGCTGATATAGCTAATATACCTAATACTAGATATGGCGGAGCTATTACAGCTGCTCTATTCCTCCAGGAGTTTATTGAAGACAAAACTGTTTGGGCTCATATAGACTTAGGTGGTCCAGCTTATGCTGAAAAGCCTTTTAATAGCTATATATCTAGTGGTGGAGTAGGTTATGGAGTGAGAACACTATTAAATTGGTTGGTTAAATAAAAGAACCGGCTTAAGGCCGGTCTTTTTGATTATATTTATTAGCAGCTTTATCAAAGCCTTTTTCCAGTATTGTTTCTATAATCAGGTAACTAGTATCTATTATTTCTACTAGTTTATTTTTTTCTTCAGAACTAAATCTTTTTAGAACAAAGTCTTCTGATTTACCTTGCTGTGGTCCAATACCTAAACGTATTCTTTTAAAATCTTTAGACTTAAGGTATTTAATAATTGATCCTAGTCCTTTATGACCACCAGCACCTCTGGCTTTAGATAATCTAGTTTTACCAAAAGGTAAGTCTATATCATCATGAATAATAATTATCTTGTTAGTAGGTATCTTATAAAAGCTTTTTAATTCTTTAATAGCTTTGCCAGATTCATTCATATAGGTAGTAGTTTTAGCAATTACTATTTTTTCTCTGCTAGTTTGAAAGCTAGCTGTTTTATTATGTTTTTTCTTTTTTAACTTAAGCTCTTTTTTCTCCACTAAAGAATCTAGTACTAGATGACCAAAGTTATGTCTAGTATATTTATACTCTTTATCTGGGTTACCCAAACCTATTATTAATTTCATATTATTTATCTTGTAAGTTTTGACTTTTTTGTACGTGTATTTTAATTGGTACTACTTCAAAACCAAATTTGTACCTTAGGTTGTTTTCTATAAATCTTAGATAGGAAGCATGTAGAACAGCCTTAAAATTT
>DAOVVF010000146.1 GCA_030632225.1 Candidatus Parcubacteria bacterium | reverse complement strand
TAATTCTTTTTTAATTTTCTCTATATCAGCTCCTTCTTTATCTATTTTGTTAATAGCAACTACAAAAGGTAATTTTTCTTTTTGAATAACTGCAATACTTTCTAGAGTTTGTGGCTGCAAACCATCATCAGCAGCAATAACCAAGACAGCGATATCAGCAATCTGGCCGCCTCTACTACGCATAGCTTTAAAGGCTTCATGTCCAGGAGTATCTAAGAAAGTAATTAATTTACCTTTGGTTTCTGCTTGGTAAGCACCAATATGCTGAGTAATACCACCAGCTTCCTGATCTACTATATTAGTTTCTCTAATAGCATCAAGTAATTTAGTCTTACCATGATCAACATGGCCCATTACTACTACTACTGGAGGTTTATCATCTTTAGTTTCTCTGGTAGATAATAGTTTATCTAGTTTTTCTCTCTTGCTTAATTCTTCAGCTACTTCTTCATCATTTTTAGTAACCTTAAATCCTAGATCTTCAGCTATGATAGTAGCAGTATCAAAATCTATTTTTTCATTTAAAGAAACCATAATACCATTCTTCATTAGCTCTCCCATTAGTTTAGCTACTGGCAAATTCATTAACTCAGCCATATCTTTAACAATGATAGTTTCTCCAATACTTACCTCCTTCTCAACCTTAACAGTTTCTTTAATTTCCTTACCCCTTTCTTCTACTTGAGATAGTTCTGCTTGTAAAGCTAGTTTCTTTTTATCCTTTTTCCAGGCAACTGTTATCTTAGGAACCAGTTTATCATCTACCTTAATAGCTTTAGCGCCAATATCAAAACCCAGCTCTGGTAATTTTTCCAATAGCTCGGCAGTAGTTACTTTTAATTGTCTGGCTAAAGCTGTTACATTCATGATTTTAAATAAATTAATACACTAAAACGTGTATTTTTTAAGTAATTCGCCCTAACTGTACTAAATATAAGCTAAAAAGTCAATGCTTATAGATTATACACATTGACAAATTATTTATAATGTTATAGGTTTAATAGTTAATTTTAGTATAAATGGAATTACCATTAGCACAATTAAGTAAGCTGTTGAGTGCAGCTAATAGAGTTTTACTCACTGGTTCAGAGAATCCTAGTGTTGATGAAGTCAGCACAGCTATGGCTTGGTGGCTTTTTTTAACTAAACAGAAGAAGCAGGTTGATTTAGCTTTGTCTGGTAAAGTACCTCATTTTAATTTTTTACCTTCTAAGGTTGAGACTATAAAAGAGTTAGGTAATTTAAGTAAATTTAAGATAGTGGTAGATGTGGCTCAGACTAAGGTTAAACAATTAAGCTATGATGTTAATGGTGATCAGTTAGAAATTAATATAGTACCTGATAATGGATTTTTTAAGGCTTCAGATGTTAAAACAGAACAAGGAGATTATAAATATGATTTGGTTATTAGCTTAGGAGCTAATAGTTTAGAAGCTTTGGGAGAAGTATATGCTGAACATCGTCATTTCTTTCATCAAGTTCCAGTAGTTAATATTGATAATTCTGTTTTGAATGAGAATTTTGGAGAATTAAATATTGTTGAATCTAGCGCTACTTCTTTAGCAGAAATTTCTTACCATGTTTTACAAAAGCATCTTAACAAAGAAATAGCTACTTGCTTGTTAGCTGGCATGATTGCGGCTACTAATAGTTTTCAGTCAGCTAGAGTAACACCAGCTACACTAGAATTAGCTAGTCAGTTGATTATCCAAGGGGCTGATCGAGAGAATATTATTGAAGCCATGTACCGCACTAAGAATATCAATACTTTAAAGAACTGGGGCAAGGTACTATCAAGATTAAAAAAGAGGGGCAATATTATAACCTCTTTTTTGAAACATGAAGAATTGGAAGGTTTGCCACAAGACTTTGAAGAAATGGTTAAAGATTTAATTTTAACTACTCCTCAAGCTCAAGCAGCTGTTATCTTCTATCAGCTAGAACTTAATCAAACAGAAGCTTGGCTATATACTATTAGT
>DAOVVF010000041.1 GCA_030632225.1 Candidatus Parcubacteria bacterium | reverse complement strand
CTAGCTAAGGAAGTATTTCAATTACCAGTTTTCCTAGGTTTACCAGCTAGCAAAGATTTTCCGATTGATAAATTAAATGATCCTGAATATACCACAGCTTTAGGTTTAGTTATCTGGGCTGATAGGAATATAGATGGTGGTAGTAGTTTTTTAAACAACTTTTCTGCTATTGGACAAAGTACTGAAAAAGTGAGAAAATGGTTTAGATCTCTCTGGCCTTCATCATAAGTATTAATTAGATAATAATGGCTAAAAGAAATATAAAAGAAGTAAATCCTCCAGTAGAAACTTTTGCTAATATCAAAGTAGTTGGTATTGGTGGTTCTGGTTCCTCAGCTGTTAATAGAATGGTAGCTGCTAAGATTAGAGGTGTTGATTTTATTGCTGTTAATACTGATGCCCAAGCTCTACATCATTCTATAGCACCTAATAAGATACATATTGGACGTAATACTACCAGAGGTTTAGGAGCTGGCATGGATCCTGATTTAGGCTTAAAAAGCGCTGAAGAAAATGAACAAGATATTATGGATGCCATTGAAGATTCAGATATGGTATTTATAACTTGTGGTTTGGGTGGAGGCACTGGCACAGGAGCTGCCCCTATTATTGCTGATATTGCCAGAGAAGTAGGTGCTTTAACAGTAGCTGTAGTTACTAAGCCATTTACTTTTGAAGGACTACAAAGAAAAGATATAGCTGATAGAGGTTTAGAGCATTTAGCTGACAAGGTAGATACTATTATTACTATTCCTAATGACAGACTATTACAGATAATTGATAAGAAGACATCTTTGCTAGAAGCTTTTTCTATCGTAGATGATGTCCTTAAACAAGGTGTTCAAGGTATTTCGGATGTAATTACTGTACCTGGTTTAGTTAATGTTGACTTTGCAGATGTTAAATCAATTATGAGTCAAGCTGGCTCTGCTCTAATGGGTATTGGTAGAGCTAGTGGAGAGAATAGAGCTCAGGAAGCCGCTAAAGCCGCTATAGACAGTCCATTATTAGAATTATCTATCAGTGGTGCTACTGGTGTATTATTTACTATTAGTGGTAATTCCAGCCTATCAATGTATGAAGTATCTGAAGCTGCTGAAATAATTACAGCTAGTTGTGATTCAGAAGCTAAGATTATCTTTGGTGCAGTGATAGATGAAACTTTAAGTGATGAAGTAAGAGTAACTGTTATAGCTACAGGCTTTAAAGGAGCTGATGAACCAATTAAAGCAGAAGCTGTTAAACCAGCTATGACTTATCCAGAAGCTTTTGCTAAAAAAGCAGAAGAGAGGAAAATAAAAAAAGCTTTTAGAAAGAAATTAGATGAAGAGGAAAAAGAAGAAGAAATAATTGATGTACCCAAAACTAAAGAAGAAGAAGAATTAGATATACCAGCTTTCTTAAGAAAAAAATTAAAAAATAGATGAATTGTCCTGTTTGCAACTCAAATAATTCTAAAGTATTAGACTCTCGTCTATCTGGCGAGGGTTTTAGCATTAGACGAAGAAGAGAGTGCCAGAAATGTAATTTTCGTTTCTCTACTTTAGAAGAAACAGAGATATTAGACTTGGTTGTTATAAAAAGAGATGGACGTAGAGAAAGCTATAACCGTGATAAGTTAATTAGAGGTTTAAGAATACCTTTAGAAAAAAGACCTTATCTAGAAGAAGATTTTCAAGGTTTAGTCAGGCAAATTGAAAGAGATATACAGAAGAAAGCTGGCCCAGAGATTACTTCTAAGCAATTAGGTGAGATAGTTATAAAAAGATTAAAAGCTTTTGATGAAGTAGCCTATATACGTTATGCTTCTGTCTATAGATCATTTAAAGATGTTAAAACTTTTCAAAAAGAGTTAAATAGATTAATTAAGAAGAAGAAATAAAATAAAGAGGACTCATACGAGTCCTCTTGTTGATTTAAATAACATGGCGACGGGATTGTCGTTTCTTTTTTCTTCTTTGCGTTTCTTCACGTTTAGCTTGTTTGTATTTACTTTTGCAACGGGAGCATGTAGCTATATGAGATAAGACCTCATCTATGGTTGATTGATGGGTAGAAAATGGGTTAATGGCAACGATAGTGATGTGATTTTCTACATCTTTGCAACTGACAAACATCTTTTTACCTCCTTGAATAGTTAAAATGTACTACTATATGATAAGTATAGTAGTATCAAACACTTTGTCAATATAAAAGTGGATAAGTTATTTGCCAGCTTTATTTCTTTATGTTAAGATAGGGTTTCCTTTGAAAATTAAATCAGGGAAGTGAGGTGAGAATCCTCCACAGTCCTAGCTACTGTATGTCCTTTTAACAGGACAAGTCAGACACCTGAGATATTATTCTTTTTCCTAAGGAGGAGAAGAATAAATTTATATTATTAAATTTATTCTCACTCTCCTTAATGGAGAGTTTTTTAGTAATTAAATAACAAAAGTATGAAAAAATTAATCTTTCTTACCCTTATTCTAAGTTTTTTGGTTAGTACTAGTATTTTAGCTGAATATGATAGTACTATTAGTTATTTAAAATCACAGAGTCAGGATGCCTGGATAACTCAAGCTTTATCAGCAGCTCAGGCAGATGGTATTAGTACTGACTATGTAGATACTAATACGGATGATTTAATGACAGCTGTAAAGAACTTATTAGCTTTAACAGCTACTAATAGTCAGGATACAGAAGGAATGAATAACTTGGTGCAGACTATACAAAGTAAGTTTGTTGATAACCAATTAGGCTCTGCTGAATTGTTAAATGATGATTTTTGGGGATTAATAGCTTTAAGCTCAGTTAAAGATAATAGCTATGATAATGAGCTTAAGTCATTTATACTCTCTCATCAGAATGAAGATGGAGGTTGGTCTTGGTCTACTAGTGGCGCTTCAGATAGTAATGATACTGCTGCTGCTATCATGGCCTTGCTAGAAACAGATTTAACAGCTTCTTCAGCTGCCATAGTTAAAGCAGTAGATTATCTAAAAACTACTCAGAATAGTGATGGAGGTTTTGGCTATGATGCTAATAGTCAATCTGACGGAGCTTCTACAGCTTGGATACTAGCTAGTTTAAATAAATTAGGAGTAAATAGTAATGATTGGCTGGTAGAAGATAATACACCCATTTCTTTTTTAGATAGCCTAGCTTTAGGAGATGGTTCTTTTAAATGGATGGCTACAGATGAGAAAGGTTCTGCTATGGTAACTGCTTTTGCTTTACTTAGTCTATCTAATACTAGTTATCCAGTTAAATATATTACTTTAGAGCAGGAAGAAGAAATAATTGGTGTTAATTTACGCTTAGAAGGCCCAGAAAAAACTATTTGTTTAGCTACTAATCTAGAAGCAGCTAATGTTTTACAAGCTTTAGCTTTAAGTTCAGAATTATGTGATTTTGAATATATTGCTGAAGATACTGCTTATGGTATTTATGTTTTTAGTATCGCCGGTATACCAGCTGAAGGTATGTCAGGTTGGCAATTCTGGGTTAATTGGCAGTCAGCTATGGTAGGAGCTGCAGATTATACTTTAAATGCTGGTGATAATATTCTATGGGCTTTTGGAGAATTTGGTATACAACCCACTAAAGTAGAAGTTAATCAAACCAAACTTAATTCAGGAGAAGAATTAACAGTAACAGCTCAGTACTATACTGGAGATAATTGGCAAGCTTTAGTAGGTGAGATAAATATTGGTAATCAAGTATATAATACAGATACTAATGGACAATTTAGTATTAACTTAGATCAAAATGGTATTTATCCTGTTTATGTTAAAGTTAAGAATCAATATATTAGAAGTAACAAAGAATATGTAACAGTAGGAGACGGAGTATCTCAAACAGTTGATTTGCTAGTTAAGCTAATAGAAGATGATGGCGGAGGAGGTGGTGGAGATGATTCAATAGCTTTTACTGTTAATCAATCTAGTGTTGATTTTGGTGAACTTAAAGCTGGTCAAAGTACAGATTCTGTTTTAACTTTAACTAACTCAGGTAATGTAGCTATCTATCTTGAAGCTGATATAGTTGGTGACAGCATCTTTACTGACTATATAGATTTAAATCAGGCAGATTGGCAGGACTGGCAAGTTAATTTATCTCAAACAGACTTTTCTTCTGTAGATGTTAAATTATCTTTACCTGATGATTTAGTAGGTACGGGTGCTAAGAGTGGACAATTAATATTCTGGGCTACTACTGATTAAAACTATGAAAATACTTTTTCTACTATTACTTTTATTATTACCTCTGAATGCTAAAGCAGTTGGTGTGGCAGTAAATCCTAATGCTTTAGATTTAATATTGCCTGGACAAGAAACTTTATCCTTAACTGTAAAAAATATTTCTTTAGAACCAGTGCTAGTATATATTTATGCTGACGACTTTAAGGAAAATATTAAAGTAAAAACACCAGAGTTAAAATTATTACCTGAAGAAATAGCTAAGGTAGAATTAAACAGTAACTTTAGTAATACTAAAGCAGGTATTCTACAAACTAATATTTCTGTAGTTACTAGAGCTGTTGACAAGCAAAGTTTTAATGCAGCTAGTGGTATAAAGATTCCTTTGACAATTAATATTGCTAGATCATACTGGCAATGGTCAGGTGCTATGGTATTTTTAATTACTTTTATTAGCTTATTAGTTCTCTTTGTAGTATATAGTTTAACTAGTAAGTTATTTAAACCTAAGAAAAAGAAATTTAGGCTATTAGTTGATTTAGCTAAGCATCATAAGAAGTCATGGTGGAAACTTTAATCTTTTTTTGATATAATAGCTATATATTATTAATATTAGAAAAATGGATGAAATAAAGGAAATAGTGCAAAAAAATAAGGAATATTTAGAGAATTTAGAAAAAAGAATAGCCAGAATTGAAAGAAAATTTACTTGGAATACTATCTTTGGTTTTGTTAAGGTAATAATGATAGTTGCTCCTTTAGTTTTTGGTATAATCTACCTTTCTCCTATAGTTAAAGATTATCTTAAAACTATTACCCCTGTACTAAGTGCTTTGAATATTAATTTAGACAAAGATAATGTTAATGCTCCAGCAGATAGCATGATAATCTTACCAGAGGAATCTAGAGAACTACTTTGTGATCCAGAAATAAGGGAAGCTTTAATTGAAGAAAATTGTAATTAATGGAAGAGCTAATTAAAAATATTAAAGACTTAGCTTCTCAGATTAAACAAGCCTTAGTTGATTTAAAGATTAAAGACAAGGAAAAGAAGCTAATAGAGTTAAGGGAGCAGATGTCTGCTCCTGATTTTTGGAATGATCAAAATAAAGCTAGAACTGTCAGTGAACAAGCTAGTGATTTAGTAAAGGAAATTAAGTCTTGGAAAGATTTAGAAAACAGGATAAAGAATTTAGAATCTTTAGCTAAGGATAAACAAGCTGAAGAATTGCTAACAGATTTAGATAAAGACTTTAAAAATATTGAAGTAGAGTATCAAGAACTATCACAGCAATTATTTCTACAAGATGAACATGATAACTTGTCAGCTATTCTAACTATTAATGCCGGAGCAGGTGGAGATGATGCTCAAGATTGGGCTGAAATGTTAGAAAGAAT
>DAOVVF010000114.1 GCA_030632225.1 Candidatus Parcubacteria bacterium | reverse complement strand
GTAGCTAATACTTTAAACTGTCAGCCAGATGAGATTATATTTACTGGTGGTGGTACAGAAAGTATTAATCTAGCTATTAAAGGAATCGTGCTGATGCAAAAACAACCTGTCCATATGATTACTTCTTTAATAGAACACCATGCTGTCTTAAATGCTTGTCAAAGAATGCAAAGCTTGGATCATAAACTGTCATTACTACCAGTAGATGCTAAAGGCTTAATCAGTTTAGAAAACCTTAAGAAGGCTATTAAGCCAGACACTGTATTGGTTACTCTGATGATGGCTAATAACGAAGTAGGTACTATCCAGCCTATTCAGGAATTTGGCAATTATATTGATAAGTTAAACAAGGAGAGAGTTAAACAGAACTTGCCAAGAATATATTTTCATACTGATGCTTGCCAAGCTACTGGTGCTTTAGATCTTGATGTTAAAAAACTGCATGTTGATTTACTAACAATTAACGGTAGTAAGATTTACGGACCAAAGGGTATGGGCGCTTTATACTTGAAAAAAGGTACCCCTATTGTTCCCTTAATAGATGGTGGTGGCCAAGAAAGAAAATTAAGATCTGGTACAGAAAATGTACCTGGTATAGTTGGTTTTGCTAAAGCTTTAGAATTGGTTAACAAGCATAAAGCTAAAGAGAATAAAAGATTAAGTGCTTTAAGAGATTGGTTAATAAAGGAAATACTGGAAAAAATACCTAAGACCATGCTAAATGGACATGCTGCTAAAAGACTGCCTAATAATATAAATATTTCTTTGTTAGATGTAGAAGGCGAAGCTATTCTCTTACACCTTGATGAAATAGGTGTCCAAGCTTCAACTGGTTCAGCTTGCACTTCTGATAGTTTAGAACCTTCTCATGTAATTAGAGCTCTAGGCTGTCCCCATGAAGTAGCTCATGGATCTATTAGATTTACTTTAGGCAAGTATACTACTAAACAAGATCTAGAGTATTTAATGACTAAATTACCAGATATTATAACCAATTTAAGAAAAACTTCCCCCGTAAAAGTTAATATGGAGGAAATTAATAAAGCAATTAGTAATGCTGAACGTAAAATATTAGAATTATGAGTAAAAATATAGCTTCAGATATAGATATAGTACCCAGGAACGAAGAAGAGTCTTGGGCCTATACCAAAACAGTTAAAAATCATTTTTTTCACCCGCAAAACTTTGTGACAGACGCTAGTAAAATGAAAGGCTATGATGGTTTAGGTATGGTTGGTTCACCAGCTTGTGGTGATATGATGAAAGTCTGGATTAAAGTTAAAGAAGACAAAATTAAAGAAATGAA
The DNA here is from genome assembly GCA_030632225.1 of Candidatus Parcubacteria bacterium. Classification (GTDB taxonomy): domain Bacteria; phylum Patescibacteriota; class Patescibacteriia; order UBA1558; family GWA2-36-10; genus DAOVVF01. Next base: position 1,242 of record DAOVVF010000114.1, on the reverse strand, counting down.
ATGGCAAACTTTTGGCTGTGGCTCAGCTATTGCTGCTACTTCTATACTGTCTGTAATGGCTACAGAAAATGGCGGTATGGAATTAAACGAAGCTCTGTACATTAAGCCACAAGATATTACTACCAGACTAGGTGGTTTACCTATTAGAAAATTTCACTGCTCTGTCTTAGGTGATAAAGCACTAAGGAGTGCTATAAATAACTATTTTCATAAAACAAAACAGGAAGATAGAATGATTAAAGAACAAACTAGGATAATTGATAGGGAAGCTAAAGTAACTGACCATGATATAGAAGAAGCGGTACTAGAAGGAGCGCAAACTCTAGAAGAAATACAAAAGAAAACTAAAGTTGGTATTGGCAATCCTCAAATTATACCTGAAGTAGAACAATTACTTAGATTTTATACTGAAAAATATTTTGGTTAGATATAATAATTAACTAACAAATATATGAAACAATTTAAAACACCAGATTTACCATATAAGTATAATGCTCTGGAGCCATATATTGATGAAACTACTATGCAGATTCATCATGATAAGCACCATGTGACCTATACTACTAACTTTAATAATGCTTTAGAATCTCAGCCTGATTTATTTAACAAATCAGCAGAAGAAATTCTAGCTGATATTAATCAGGTTAACGAAGCTATACGAATAGCTGTTAAAAACCATGGTGGTGGCCATGTTCATCATGCTCTTTTCTGGGAAATAATGAGACCAGGCAAAAAAAATAACAAACCTAGTGGTGAATTACTGGAAGCTATTAAACAAACCTTTAAAACCTGGGAAAGTTTTCAAAAAGACTTTGCTCAAATAGCTATGACAGTCTTTGGTTCAGGCTGGGCTTGGCTATCATTAGTTGATGGTAAATTAATAATTGAAAAAACTGCTAACCAAGACAGTCCATATTCTTTAGGCCATACTCCTTTAATGGGTATTGATGTCTGGGAGCATGCTTACTATCTTAAGTATCAGAATAGACGTGCTGAGTTTATAGAAAATTTCTGGCCAGTTATTAACTGGGATAAGGTCAGCGAACGATTTAATAAATTTAAGTACTAAACATATGGAAGAGAAAAATATTTGTTGTGAAAACAACAACTGTTGTTGTTGTGATTGCACACCAACTATTGGTAAAGAAGCTCCTCGGTTTGCCACAGAGGCTTTTCATGAAGGACAAGAGAAGAAAATAAAATTAAGCAACTATAAAGGAAAATGTGTAATACTATTTTTCT
>DAOVVF010000109.1 GCA_030632225.1 Candidatus Parcubacteria bacterium | reverse complement strand
TTCTTCCTCTTCTTCCTCCTGTTGCTTATCTATTTGATTTAAAATCTCTGTTAAGCTATTAATCTGAGTTTGTAACTCAGTTTTAGCTTCATTAACCTTTTGAGTAACTATTGTTTGTTGCCAAGCATAAACTCCTCCACCAACTGCTAAAGTAGTTATTATTACTGTTAATAAAATAATCAGCCAGTTGTTAGACTTTTTAACAGGTTCACTAACTGGTTGCTCTTCTTGTTGATCTAATTCATCTTCCATATTTTTATTTATTAATTAATACATGACCACGTCTTAAGGCAGCACGTAAGCTATCACAAGGACCAGAGGTTTGTTTTTCATAAACATAATAGAAGACTGACATAGGTACTGGCCACTCAATATCATATTCACTACTTATGCCTCCACAGCCCTTATCAAAAGTTTCATTTGTGTCTAAAGTTGCCACAATTTCTGTTATATCTTTTTCTAAATCCATTAAGTACATAAGCTCTCCTTGAACATCTACAGATGGACCTGAAGTATAGGCAAACTTAGTTTTATCAGGACTTAAAGTTTTACTACCCCAGCTATCATTTTCTTCAACTATTACCTTATTGATATTATCTAAGGCTTTTAATTCTTCTGTTTCCAGATTAAAACTCATAATATTCCTTCTTGGTTCAGATGATTCAGGAAAACATTCTATTAAATAAATATATTTACCAAGGCTAGGAAAAGCAAATTCACAATATGTCTTATCAAATTCTGCAATTAGTTCTTTTTCACCTGTTCTAGTAATAGTATATAGCTTAGTACTAGCTGTTCTAAATTCAAGATCCATGTCATGCTCTACAACAAAATCATGATATTTTTGCCAGTCTACAGACTTTTCTTTTTCCTCTACTGTATTAGTCTTAAATATTAATAGCTGATTAAACTTGTCAGCCATTCTCATTTCCTGCCAAACAAAAGTTAGAGTAATAAAGATTACGCTAACAAATACAACTATTACTAAAGTTATCCAAGGATCATAATAAACCTTCTTTGGATATTCATCTCCCTCCATATATATATTATACTTAAATATCTAAATTTTTAACAGTCTTAGCGTAAGTTTGAATAAATTTCTTACGAGGAGCTACTTCTGCACCCATTAATATTTCAAAAGTTTCATCAGCTTTAGCAGCTTCTTCAACAGTAATCTGCTTCATAATTCTATGCGCAGGATCCATAGTAGTCTCCCATAACTGGCCTGGATTCATTTCACCCAAACCTTTGTATCTTTGTATATTAACTCTACCTGTTTTCTTTTTAGTTTCTTCTTCCTCTTCATCCTCTTCTAAAACTAGCATATCAACTTCAGAAATACCTAATTTCTTTTTTAACTTTTCTAATTGATCTTCATTGTAGACATAAGTAGCTTCTTTACCTTTCTGTACTCTGTACAAAGGAGGTTGAGCAATGTAAATATGTCCCTTACGTACTAACTCCGGAAAATGTCTGTAGAATAGGGTTAATAGTAAAGTTCTAATATGAGCCCCATCAACATCAGCATCTGTCATAATTACTACTCTGTCATATCTTAAGTCATCTATTTTAAATTGTTCTCCAATATTAGTACCAAGAGCTATGATCAAAGACTTTACTTCATTGTTAGCTAACATCTTATCAAGTCTAGCTCTTTCAACATTTAATATCTTACCACGTAAAGGTAGAATAGCCTGAAATCTTCTGTCTCTGCCCTGTTTAGCAGAACCACCAGCAGAATCACCCTCTACTATATACAATTCACATTCTTTAGGATCTCTGCTAGAACAATCAGCTAATTTACCAGGTAAAGTTAATCCTTCTAAGACTCCTTTTCTTAGCACAGTCTCTCTAGCACTACGAGCAGCTAATCTAGCTTGAGCAGCTAGCAAACACTTACCTAGCATTTCTTTAGCATCCCTAGGATTTTCTTCTAAAAAACTTTCTAAATGCTCTGAGAATACAGACTCTACAGCAGGCCTTACTTCAACATTACCTAATTTAGCTTTAGTCTGTCCTTCAAATTGAGGCTCTTTTAACTTAACAGAAACTATAGCTGTTAAACCCTCTCTAACATCATCAGAAGTAAGGTTAGTATCCTTTTCTTTGAGAAAGCCATTCTTACGAGCATACTTGTTAAGTACTCTGGTTAAAGCAGCCTTAAAACCAACTAGATGCATACCACCTTCTGGATTATGTATATTGTTAGCAAAGGCATAAATATTCTCCCTAAAATCTACTGTATACTGGAAAGCTATTTCTACATCAATCTCATCTTTTTCTTTATGTACATAAAAAATATTATGCTGTTTAGCTTCATTATTGTAGTTAAGATGTCTGACATATGATGCTATACCACCTTCAAAATAGTATTTGTAGGTTTTAACCTTATTAACATCGCGCTTGTCATATATATTTATCTTTACACCTTTAGTTAAATAGGCTTGCTGTCTTAAATGTTCAACAACTGTTTGCCAATCAAACTCTGTTACTGTAAATATCTCCGGATCAGGTAAAAAGATTTGAGTTGTACCTGTATCTTTAGCAGGACCTACTGGTTTTACTTTGGAAGTTGGTTTGCCTCTCTTGTATTCCTGAGCATATAGCTTACCATCTCTTTTTACTTCTGTTCTCATCCAAAGAGAAAGAGCATTAACTACAGAAACACCAACACCATGTAACCCACCAGATACTTTGTAACCCCCTTCACCAAACTTACCATCAGCATGTAAAGTAGTCAT
>DAOVVF010000039.1 GCA_030632225.1 Candidatus Parcubacteria bacterium | reverse complement strand
TTGAAGAGTTTGCTAAGTTTAAACATAGCCTTTTAGGCTTATTTTCTCTTAGGGAAGAATCCTTTTCTATCTCTAGGTTTTCTATCTTCTTTACTAAAAGCTGGTTTAGGTAGTAATTCTTTCATAGATAGGCTAACTCTATTCTTTTCCTTATCTACTTCCATTACTTTTACTTGAACTGTATCATCGGGTTTTAATATATCAGATACTTTATCAATTCTTTGATGACTAACTTGTGAGATATGGACCAAACCGTCCTTACCTGGTACTAATTCTACTATAGCTCCAATTTCGTTACCACTATTACCGCTGATAATTTTAATTACCTTGCCTTCATATATTTCACCAACCTCTATTTCTTTAACAATATTTTCTACCCATTCTTTAGCTTTAGTAGAACCTTGTTCATCAGTAGAGGTAATCATTACTAAACCATCTTGTTCAATATCAATATTAACGCTACACTTTTCAATAATTTCATTAATTACTTTACCACCAGAACCAATTACATCCCTAATCTTATCTGGATCAATACGCATAGTAGTAATACGAGGAGCATGAGGAGATAATTCCTTACGAGGTTCTTTAATAGCTTTAGCTATTACATCTAGAATCTTGCCTCTAGCTTGTTTAGCCCCTTCTAAAGTCTTTTTAACTACTTCGTAGCTAATACCACCTAGTTTAATATCTAATTGAATAGCAGTAATACCTTGTCTAGTACCAGCTACTTTAAAATCCATATGGCCAGCATGATCTTCAATACCTTGAATATCTGTTAAAATCTCATATTTCTTAGAATCATCATCAACTACTAAACCCATAGCTACACCAGCTACTGGAGCAGTTATTGGCACACCAGCATCCATTAAAGAAAGAGTAGAGCCACAAACTGAAGCCTGAGAAGAAGAACCATTAGAGCCTAATACTTCTGAAACTACTCTAATAGTATATGGAAAAGATTCATCTTTAGGCAAGACTGGTATTAAAGCTTTTTCAGCTAAAGCTCCATGACCTATTTCTCTTCTACCAGGTCCTCTTAAAGGTTTTACTTCTCCGACAGAATAGCCTGGGAAGTTGTAATGATGCATATATTTCTTAGTACCAGATTCTTCCATGGTATCTAAAGTCTGTTCATCACCAGGAGAACCTAAAGTAACTACTGACAGTACCTGTGTTTCTCCTCTAGAAAACAAACCAGTACCATGAGTACGTGGTAATAGTCCTACTTCAGCAGATAATGATCTTATTTCATCAAATTTTCTCTTATCAGGTCTTTGCTTTTTCTCAAGAACTAAATGTTTAAAAGCTTTAATTAAGGCTTCATCTATCATAGCTACACCCATAGCTCTCATATCCTTAGAAACTTCATTATCTTCTTTTAAAGATTCATCTACTTTGTTAGTAATATCATCAATAGCTTGCTTCATCTTAGACTTATTAGGATTAAAACAATCTTCAATATTATTTTTAGCTAATACTTCATCTACTTTAGCCTGAGTCTGCTTTCTAAGCTCTTCTTTAGCTTCATCAAGCTCTGGTTTAGCTTTAGCTGCACCTATTTTATCTATAGTCTTCTCAATAAAAGGTATAATCTTTTTAATATGCTTACCAGCAAATTCAATTGCCTGATACATATCATCTTCAGATACTTCTTGAGCTCCTGCTTCAATCATAATAACATGATCAGCTGAACCAGCTACAAATAAATCTAGATTGCTTTTTTGTTTAGCTTCAACTGTAGGATTTAAAACCAATTCATCATTAATTCTACCAATCTGTACACCAGCTAAAGGGCCTGCCCAAGGTATTGATGACATGCCTAGAGCAATGGAAGTAGCAATTAAAGCTGGAAAATCTGGCTCATTAATACCGTCATATGATAATACAGTAGCTACTACTTGAACATCATTACGATCAGACTCTTTAAACAATGGTCTAATAGATCTATCTATTAAACGAGCTGTTAAAATAGCTTCATCACTAGCTCTACCTTCACGTTTTATAAACCGAGAGCCTTTAATTTTACCAGCTGCATAAAGCTTTTCTTCATAATCAACCATCAAAGGAAAATAATCTATTCCTTCTCTAGGTTTTCCGGAAGTAACTGCGGCGGCTAAAACCACTGTTTCTCCATAAGAAACAGTGCAGGATCCATGAGCCTGCTTAGCAAGTTTACCAACTTCAACTTTTAGTTGTTTGCCGGCAACTTCCATCTCAAATTGTTTGACTGACATATATCAACTCCTTACATACCAAGAGTTGATGCGACAAATATCAGACTACTAAGTTTAATAATCTAATATCTGCCTACCAAGCTCATGGTATTTAATAATAAATATTGACCCTACTAAAAATAGGGCCTGTAAATTAACTTTTTACTTCTTCTGATGTTTTTTCTACTGACTCTTCCTTAGGCATATCTTCTTCTAGCTCTGTTTCCATACCTTTGATCTTTAGCTTCAAAGTCTTAACCAGTTTTTTAAATCTTTTATCATCTTCTCTTTCTAGGTAGCGTAGCAACTTGTGTCTTAAAGATACTTTAGCTAATAGTCCACGACGAGAAGAAAAATCCTTTTTATTTTCTCTAAGATGTTTAGTTAAGTCCTTAATTTCCTCAGTTAGAATAGCTACCTGCACTTCTGTAGAGCCAGTATCATTCTTATGAGTTTTGAACTTTTCTATAACTCTTTGCTTCTTTTTTTTGTCTAACATATATTGTTTGTCTCCTTAACCCGAGTTTAACCTCAAAGCTAGACTTTGTCAGGCTAAACCCAGTATTAGGCTTATTAAATAGTGCGTTTAAACTACCATTTTAGGAGAGAAAAGTCAAGAATAGGTGCCCCCTACCAATAAATATGCTAAAATATAAATATGCCACATAAAACGACACTAACTAAATATGCTCAATTTTTAAAAACACTAGAGCTACAAGAAGATACTGTTAAATATTATCTTTGGCATACTAGTAAATTTTTAGATTGGCTAGGTACCAAACAACTAACTAACTATGCTTTAAGAAAATATCATGATGAATTAGTAGAATTATATGATAGTGTAGTTAGTATTAATTTAAGATTAATATCTATTAATAAATACTTAAGGTTTGTAAAGAATAGCTATCAATTTGCCTTAATGACTCATAAAGAGCCTCCCATAACTAAATTAACTACTACACAATTAACTAGATTCCTAGAAGCTCCTTTAAGTAGCACTAGGCTAATAGATTTAAGAGATAAGGCATTATTAGAATTACTCTACTCTACTGGCTTAAAAGTAGGTAAGATTATTGAATTAGAAACTAGACATTTAGATGATTTAAGCAAAGAAATAATTTTAGATAATAATCAGCATATTACTATACCAGCCTTAGCTTGGTCTTATCTACAAAAATATTTAACAGTTAGAGAAGATGCTAGTATCTGGTTGTTTATTAATCTAGACAGAGCTAATAAAAGAGAAGATAATAATTTATCTATCCGTTCTATTGAAAGGATTATATCTAAATATGGTAGAAAAACTAATTTAAAAGTAACTCCTCAGACATTAAGGAACACTTTAGCTCATCAATTAAAATTACAAGGAGCTCAACAACAAGATATACAAGCAGCTCTTCATTTTCAAACTAAAACTGGTGCTCATAATTACTTTGCCAAAATCTAATTTTTAGTCTATATTAAAAGTGGTACCTTTACACCTAAGGAGGTGATTAAAATGGAAGCGTTCATTGCTTTATATCGCAATGGAGAGGATAGGATACGTCCTAGAATAGTTCTAGTTAAACACAAAAGTGATGCCATGACTAAAGCTAAAAAGAATGGTGAGGTTTTAGGGCTTCATCCTTATAACGGACATCATTTTCGCATTCTTTTGCTATTGATGTCTGGCAACGGAAGTACCCATCCTGAATTATCTCTTCTAAATGAAGAGGTAGAGAGACTAGCAGCAGTTATCTACAAACTCGCTAAGGAGTCAAACCATGCTCAGTCACCCCACCTTGATTCAAGCATCTCTTGAATTAATACGCCCGCACGTGGGAACAAAAAATGCCTGACCAAATAAATTGTTTTAACAGTCAGGCATTTTTTTATTTACTTACTGCCTATTATACCGCCCCATTAATTCAGCTCTCTCTAATATGTGTCCTTGCATAGCTTCTTCAATATTCTTCTTAGTAGAATTCATTGGTATGTCTAATTCAGTATCTAAAGCATATAGCTTGAAATAGTAACGATGCTCAGCATCAGGTGGACAAGGACCGCCATAAGTTTGCTTACCACCTGTATTAAAGCCCGTTATACCAGGCGCCCTCTTTCCTTCAGCTATACCTTTGGTCTCAGGTGGCATATTCCAGATTAACCAATGATCCCAGACTCGACCAGCTGGTTTCATGGCATCAGGATCATCCATAATTAAGGCTAAGCTTTTAGCTTCCGGAGGTATTTCAGAAAACCCTAAAGGTGGATTAATATTAGATCCATCACAAGTATATTGACTAGGAATAGACCCTTCCTGCTCAAAAGCAGAACTTGTAATTTTCATATAATTGTAGATTAAATTTTATATATTTAAACCTTATTTTTTATATCAGCTATAAACAAAGAGGTAGCTACTAAGAAATCATCTAATTCTCCTTCTAAAGGTACATGACTGTTCTTAGTTGAAGTCATCCAGTTAATTTTTTTGTATTTTGATTTAATACTTTTGTAAATTATCCAGGGAGAACGTTTACCAATCATATAGTCTCCACTAATCTGAAAAATTAAAGTAGGAATAGTAGTCTTACTTAGACCTCTAATAAACTTCCTGATAACAGTAAAGGCTTCTTGAGCGCTAGCTATAGGAAAATATTGATAGGAACTAGTTTCCATCATATTCAAAGCTACTCCTTTAGGATATTTTTTCTTAACATATTTCTTTAACATAGAACCTATCTGAACTATCCACCAGCAAAGAAAATGTTTTTTTAAATAGGCTGGGGTACCAATTAGAATTAAGCCATCAACCTGCGTCTTTAAGGTAGCTAATAGTGCTAAATTACCTCCTAAGGAAACACCAGCTACAATTAAATACTTAATTTCTTCTTTTTTCTTTAATTCTTCAACAGCTTCACTAGAATCTCTAACCCAGTCAGCAGCTTTAGCATTCTCTAAATCTTCTGGATAAGTACCATGTCCTTTTAATCTGGGTACTTTTACCCAATAGCCTTGCTCGTTTAATAATTCCGCAATATGTCTAACCTGCCTAGGCATAGCTGACCAGCCGTGTACTAAAACAAAGCCTACATTATTAGTTCCTTCTAATAAATAGGCTTCATCATGCCATTTAGCAATATCTTCCTCTGTAAAATCAAATTTAGGCATATACTTATATTAGCTTAATATTTGACAAAAAGTCAAAAATTGTTTTAGATATAGTTGAGATTTTGTTCTTAATAACCCATTAAAGGAGGCAACTATGATCCGTTCAGAAGACATTAAGATTTTTTGCGGTGGCGGAAATGCAAATCATTTAGCCTACGGCATTGTAACAGCATTGAATACTTTTCGCGTTACAGAACCTGATTTGACAATATCTCACATTAATTTTGGCCGATTTAGTAGAGGAGAGCCTGATATACGCATACCAAGGTACCAAGAAATTGTCGGGAAACACGTTATCTTTTTCAGTGATACGCATGAACCAATGTACAGATTGCAATTGCT
>DAOVVF010000059.1 GCA_030632225.1 Candidatus Parcubacteria bacterium | reverse complement strand
CGGGTTATTTAACCTTTTTTCACAACCAGAGTTTGAAGATTACAGAATGGTATTATCAATGAGTCAGGTAGTAGATTCTTTAGAAAAAGCTATAGCTGATATATATCCTAATGTTAACAAGCCCCAAGTACTATTAGCTGGAGACTCTGTCTTTTCTGAACATTGTTCTTTAGTAGCGACAACTTTACCTAGTAAGGAATTATTAGCTATTCTTGGTCCAGTTAGAATGGACTATGCCAGAGTCTTAGGATTATTTGAAGAAATTAACAAAATATAATGAAGAATAAAGTAAAGGAATTAGAAAAGAAAGTTGAAGAGAATCTAAATGGCTGGCAAAAAGCTTTAGCAGATTATCAGAATCTGGAAAAAGAAGTGGAAAAAAGAATGTCTAGTTTAAGTGATTTTAACAAACGTTCTTTGTTAATGGAATTATTGCCTATCTTTGATAGTTATAAAATAGCTATAGTGCATATACCAGAAGAACAGAAAAAAGAATCCTGGGCTATTGGTTTAGAGCATATATTGCAGTTATGGAAAAGTTTTTTAAAGAATCATAAGGTAGAGAAAATAAAGAGTAAGGGTAAGAAATTTGATCCACATCTACATGAAGCAGTTGGTCAAATAAATGATAATAAGGAAAAAGATCAAATAATTACGGAAGAAAAATTAGCTGGTTATAGAATAGAAGATACAGTTATTAGACCAGCTCAAGTAATAATTAATAATAAAATAGAAAGGAAATAATATTATGTCATTAATACCATGGAGTCCATTATTAGATACCTTTGATAATCTAGAAAGATCTAACTTTATTCCCGCTATAGACGTTTATGAAGAAAAAGATAATGTAGTGGTAGAAGCTACTTTAGCTGGTATTAAACCAGAAGAAGTAGATATTAATGTTCATGAAGATGTGTTGACTATAGAAGGTAATAAGCAAAGTTCTTCTGAGGTAGATGAAAAGAATTACTATCGTAAAGAAGTACGCAGCGGTTCTTTCCATCGTTCAATTATGCTACCAGCTTCAGTCCAAGCTGATAAAGCAAAAGCTAACTTTGATAATGGTATGCTAAAGGTAGTCTTACCAAAAGAAAAGAGAGCTAAATCTAAAAGTGTCAGAATTAATATAAAAAACAATGGTAAATAATTTTAATCCATCACTTAATTTAAGGTTAATCAGGCGTTGCCCTATCTGTAATATAGAATATAAACAATCTATGATACAGGTGCTAGATGAGAATGAATTTGGTTTGTTAACCTATGCTACCTGTAATAGCTGTGGTTCTAACTTACTAACTAAGTTTTCTTCTTTACCACAGGGAGTAGTAGGCAATGCTATTCTAACTGATTTAAAATCAGAAGAAGTACTGGAATTTGCTGCTGGAGATGATATAAGTGATGATGATGTATTATATATACAACAAGCAATAAGTAAAAAAGATTTAATTAATAAATTTAAGGATATACAATAATATGAGTAAAATTTTAGGAATTGATTTAGGAACAACTAATTCAGCTTTCGCTATCGTTGAAGGAGGAAAGCCAAAGATTTTAGAAAACAAAGAAGGTAATAGAACTACACCTTCTATGGTTGCTTTATCAAAAAATAATGAAAGACTAGCTGGTTTACCAGCTAAGAGACAAGCTGTTACTAATCCTGATAATACCATCTTTTCTGTGAAAAGATTAATTGGTAGAAAGTATAGTGATCCAGCTATTCAGGAAGATGTTAAAACAGTGCCTTTTAAGATAGTACAGGCTGGTGAAGGTGTTAAAGTAAAAATGGGTGATAAAGAGCATACACCACAGGAAATATCAGCTATGATACTGCAGAAAATAAAGGCAGATGCTGAAGAAAGATTAGGTGAAGAAATTAAAGAAGCTGTCATAACAGTACCAGCTTACTTTGATGATTCACAAAGACAAGCTACTAAAGATGCTGGTCAAATAGCAGGGTTAGAAGTTAAAAGAATAATTAATGAACCTACAGCTGCTGCTTTAGCCTATGGTTTTGACAAAAAGAAAGATCAGCAAATTGCTGTCTATGATTTAGGTGGCGGTACTTTTGATATTTCTATTCTAGATGTATCAGCAGATACTGTTGAAGTTAAAGCTACTAATGGTGATACTCACTTAGGTGGCGATGATTTTGACCAGGTTATTATAAAATGGATATTAGATGAGTACAAAAAGCAAGAAGGTCTAGATCTGTCTAAAGATCCTTTAGCTTTACAAAGACTAAAAGAATCTGCTGAAAAAGCTAAAGTAGAATTATCTTCTTCTATGGAAACTGAGATTAACCAACCTTTTATCACTACAGATGAATCTGGTCCAAAACATTTAGTTATGAAGATGACTAGAGCTAAATTAGAAGAACTAGTTGGTGATCTAGTTACTAAAACACTAGAACCATGTAAGAAAGCTTTAGCTGATGCTAAATTAGAAGTTAAAGATATTGAAGAAGTAGTCTTAGTTGGTGGTATGACTAGAATGCCTTTAGTACAAAAGAAAGTAGAGGAGTTTTTTGGCAAAAAGCCTAATATCTCTGTTAACCCAGATGAAGTTGTCGCTATTGGTGCAGCTGTTCAAGCTGGCGTATTACAAGGTGATGTTAAAGATGTCTTACTCTTAGATGTTACTCCTTTAACTTTAGGTATTGAAACTCTAGGTGGAGTTAGAACACCTTTAATTGATAGAAATACCACTATACCTGCTTCTAAGACACAGATCTTCTCTACAGCAGCTGATAATCAAGATACTGTTGAAATACACGTATTACAAGGTGAAAGAGGTATGGCTGCTGATAACAAGACTTTAGGTAGGTTTACACTATCAGGTCTTCCTCCAGCACCTCGTGGAGTTCCTCAAGTAGAAGTAAGCTTTGATATAGATGTTAATGGTATTTTAAACGTTAAAGCTACTGACAAAGCTACTAATAAAGAACAAACTATTACTATTAAATCTTCTTCTGGCCTATCTGATGATGAGATAGATAAGATGCAGAAAGATGCTGAAGTTCATGCTGAAGAGGATAAGCAAAAGAAAGAAGAAGTTGAAGTACATAATAATGCAGAGAATATTACCTTCCCAAAGGAAATGAAATTAGGGCCATTAAATTACTAGATGAAAGAAAAAGAAAATAAGAAAAGGGAAGAAAAATTAGAAGCTTTGAAGAAAGTTAAAGACTCCAAAGAATTAGAACCTATTAAAACTGCTATTAAAGATATGGAAGAAGTAGTTCAACAAATAGGGGCTCAAATGTATCAACAGCAACAGCAAACTGCTGGAGCAGCTAATCCTCAAGACAAGAAAGATCCTGTAGAAGGAGATTTTGAAGAAGTAAAAGAGGACAAGAAAAAAGATAAATAATGCCTAAAGACTATTACCAAACATTAGGAGTAGAGAGAAGCGCTACTGATCAGGAGATCAAGCGCGCTTTTCGTAAACTAGCTCATCAGTACCATCCTGATAAGAATGGAGATGGTAATGAAGCTAAGTTCAAAGAGATTAACGAAGCTTACCAAATACTAAGCAACAAAGAAAAAAGACAGCAGTATGATCAATTTGGTACTACTTTTGAAGGAGGAGCCCAGGGTAGTCCTTTTGCTGGAGGCTTTAGCGGAGCTCAGGGCTTTGATTTTGATCTAGGTGATATTTTTGGAGATATGTTTGGTGGTAGAAGAACACGTACTAACAAAGGTAGTGATATAGAAGTAGATCTAGAAATATCTCTAAAAGAGGCTGTCTTTGGAGTTAGTAAGAATATATCTTTACGCAAGCAGAATATTTGTGAAGTTTGCAGTGGTAGTGGTGCTAAAGATTCTTCTTCATATGTTAATTGTTCTACTTGTAATGGTACTGGTAAAATAGCTACTGCTTTAGGTCCTTTTCGTACTCAAACTGTTTGTCATGAATGTCAGGGGCAAGGTAAACAAATAAAAGATAAATGTGGTAATTGTGATGGCACAGGTGCTGTTAATGAAAATGCAGATATAAAGGTAGAAGTACCTGGTGGTATAGATAACGGACAGTCTATTAGATTAGCAGGACAAGGTAATAGTGGTACTAATAGCTCTTTACCTGGAGATCTTTATGTTAAGATGTATGTTAAAGATGAAGCAGGCTTTATAAGAGAAGAATTTGATCTAATTACTGAAATAGAAGTACCTTTTTCAATATCAGCTTTAGGTGGAGATATTCAAGTTAAGACTATAGATCGAAAAGTTAAATTAAAAATACCTGCTGAAACACAAACTGGAAAAATGTTCCGCTTACGCGGTAAAGGTGTGAAGTCTGTTCGTGGCAGTACTACGGGTGACTTAATGTGTCGTGTTGTTGTGGAAACACCGGTTAATTTGACCAAGCAACAAAAAGAGTTATTAAAAGAATTTGAAAAATCACTTAAAGAAGATAAAGTGAATCATAGTCCTAAGGCATCGAGCTGGTTAGATGGGGTTAAAAAGTTTTTTGAAGACATGAAGAGTT
>DAOVVF010000139.1 GCA_030632225.1 Candidatus Parcubacteria bacterium | reverse complement strand
GAGCCAATGGCATTGGCATTAAAGCAGAGATGTCTATTCGAAATGTGATAAGTGATGCTTTTGATATGATGGTGCTTCCCGGTGGATGGGATGGTACGTATGCTTTAGCTGAAGATAAAAGAGTTACTCAGAAACTATTAGCTCGTTACGAGATAAAGACTAAGTTATTACCTTGGCATCAGCATAGTAAGGATTGGAATAAGGTTAAGGAGTTAATTAAAGATAAAGATGTAGCTTATGTATCTGATGCTGGTACACCAGGTATTTCTGATCCTGGTGGTAAGTTAATTGAATTAGCCTTACAAGATTTACCAGATACTCAAGTAATACCAATACCAGGAGCTTCAGCTTTAAGTAGTATGATATCAATAGCTGGTATAGCTTTAGATAAGTTTCAATTTTTAGGCTTCTTGCCTCATAAAAAAGGCAGACAAACATTAATTAAAGAAATTAAACAAGCTAAACAACCGATTATCTTTTTTGAATCAGTCCATAGAATATTAAAGACTTTAGAACAGTTAGAAGATTGTAGTAAACAATTAATAGTAGGCAGAGAATTAACCAAACAATTTGAAACTATATACAGAGGGACTGCTAAACAAATATTAGATATATTAAATAATAACAAACAACAAATTAAAGGAGAATTTGTTGTTGTAGTTAATAAGTAGTATGAAAGAATTTAAGGAAGCAGTCGGAGTGATTATTAAGCAAGATAATAAATATCTATTAGTGCAAGAAAAAAGAGAAGATGTATATGGATTATGGAATTGGCCAGCTGGGCAAGTTATAAAAGGAGAAAATAGGCAAGAAGCTGCAGTCAGAGAAGCTAAAGAAGAAACTGGTTACGAGATAAAATTAGGTAAAGAAATAGAGGTTTTTCATGATAGGCCTCATGGTTATGGCAAGCATTTGTTTCAAGCAGTCATAATAGGAGGCAGTTTAGAATGTCCAGCAGATATGTTAGATGTTAAATGGCTTACTAAACAAGAAATAATTAATATAAAAGATAAATTAAGAACTAATTGGATTTTAGACGGAATAGAGATTTTAGAAAATAAATAAAATATATGGCAGTTAAAAAACATTTAGGCACTATTACTATTTTACTAAAAGACAGACATAATTATGCTGTTGATGCTCAGCAGATTTTTACAGAATACGGTAAGATGATTATGGGCAGAATGGGTATTAATCCTAGCCGTTCTTGTGTTAAGAACTGTACAGGCTTAATTACCCTAACAGTAGAAGGTACAGCTAAAGAGATTAATGATTTAAATAAGAAGATCAACAAGCTGTACGGAGTAGTAGCTAAAAAGATAATTATAACAGAATAAATGCCAGATAAATTCTATACCACTACCCCTATATACTATGTGAATGATAAGCCACATATAGGGCATGCTTACACTACAATAGTAGCTGATGTATTAGCTAGATATTGGCGTACTAAAATAGGAGAAGACAACGTTTTCTTTTTAACTGGTACTGATGAACATGGTGCTAAAGTAGCTGAAGTTGCTAAGAAGAACAATGTAAGTCCTCAGCAATTTACTGATCAGATAGCCCAGCAATACAAAGAAGCTTGGGCTAACTTAGATATTTCTAATAATGATTTCATTAGAACTACTGAAGATAGACATAAAAAGATAGTAGTAAATATATTAAACAAACTAAAAGAAGCAGGAGTATTATATGAAGCTGATTACAAAGGATTGTACTGTGTAGGTTGTGAGAAGTTCATTACAGAATCAGAACTAGTAGATGGTAAATGTCCTAATCATAATACAGAACCAGAAACTCTAGCAGAAAAAAATTGGTTTTTTAAACTAAGTGATTATTTGCCTAAGATAAAAAAGAGCATAGAATCAGGAGAGTTAATTATCTATCCTGAAGCTAGGCAGAAAGAAGTACTAGGTTTGATAAAACAAAATATTCCTGATTTTTCTATATCTCGTTCTAAGAAATCAGTACCTTGGGGTATTGATTTACCTTGGGACAAAGAACAAAAGATTTATGTCTGGGTAGATGCTCTATCCAACTATATTACTACTCTAGGCTATCCAGATGGGGATGATTACAAAAAGTACTGGCCAGCAGATGTACAATTAATGGGTTTAGAAATTTTAAAGTTTCATGCTTTGTACTGGCCAGCTATTTTAATGGCTCTAAATATTCCTTT
>DAOVVF010000108.1 GCA_030632225.1 Candidatus Parcubacteria bacterium | reverse complement strand
CCTTTCTTCACTAAGATAAAACTCCCAGAGTAGAATTACTAATAGTACACCAATAGCTATTTCTTTAATAAATAAAGCTAAAATAAAAAATAGTAAAGATAAGTATAAATGCTTTTTCTTAAAAACTAAACGAAATTTAAAATAGAACAATAAAGAAAATAAAGAAAAGAAGGTAGACCAGAGATGAGGCCAAGCTGCCAACCAAGCAATAGTTTCTACATGTGTTGGCCAGAGCAACCATAATAAACCAGCTACTATAGCCCATGTCTTAGTAATTTTTATTAACTTAAATATCTGTTTAGCTAAAAGATAGACTAAGAAAGCACTGCTAACATGGATTAAAAGACTAATAGAATGATAAAAAAAATACTTTAAGCCAAATAATTTAAAAAAACTCATGAATAATAATAGCAATACAGGATTATATGATCCTCCTACAGTAGTGCCTTCGTAATTAGTTAAAAATATATTTAAGCTTAAATCTGTTTCTTTAGCTAGCCATAACCAATGCCAATCATCTGACACAAAGAAGTTACCTAATAGTTTATTAAAAATAATTAAAGCTATAATTAAAAACATCAACCATACTAAAAAGGGTTGATACTTAATTTTCTTTATATTTAACATTGTATTTAAAAAGAAGCTTTAAGTAGAATAATAGTAACTATAATCTGAAAAGGAACTCCGTAGACTATAGAATAACGCCAGTTAATTAAACTATGTATTCTACTATGTATTCTAAGATACCAAGTAAGAAATTTAAACTTAAAAGTCTCTGCACTTATAGCTAATAAATCAGGAAACCATGCACCTAGCACAGCCCAAGAAACTATAGCTCTATCAATACCTGGTTTTTTCATAACATAAAATACTACTATAACAGTAGCAATAGCTATATCTGTTAAAGCTACTTTAAGAAAATAGACAAACTTAGAATCCTTTTTATAGTTAAATAATTCTTCGTCACCATGGGGAATAATATCTAGAATAAAATGAGAAATTATACCAAAAAGAAAAGCCAGAAAAGGGTCTGCTACTTTGGTGGCTATCCAGATAGCGGCTGAAGTATGGGGGGTTAAAAACATGTAGTTATAATATCATATAAATTAAAGCCCGCCAAATTCAATTTGACGGGTTAAAATTCTATTCTTCTGTTTCTGTTGTCTTAGACCAGGGAACGGTTTCTGCTCCTTGAGAACCATATAAAATTCTGCAATATTTTTCTTCTTCACCCTGCTTCATTATAATCTCCGGTGTCCCTTCTGAGTCTATAATCTTATGCATTTGCCATCCTTCACTAACTAATCCATCCATTAGCTTAATTATTTCTTCTAACTCCGGGGTTAATTCTCGTTGTCTTAATTCTTGTTCTAAGTCTGGCTGATTTTGTTCTTCAAATTTAGACATAATATTAATATATTAATAATCTCTTAATTTTCTCATATCTTCATGTTTCTTTATCCTTTCTAAAGCCTTGGCTTCTATCTGTCTGATACGTTCACGAGTTACACCAAATTCCTGACCAACTTCTTCTAGAGTATGAGCTACTCCATCCATTAAACCAAATCTCATCTCTAATATCTTCTGTTCACGAGGAGTTAAATCTCCAATTACTTTTCTAACATGATCACCTAGTAGTTTTAAAGCAGCTACTCTATCAGGACTAATATTCTTTTCATCTTCAATAAAATCACCTAATGTGCTATCTTCATCATCATCACCGACTGAAGCTTCTAAAGAAACTGTTTCCTGAGATATTTTTATAATCTGTCTGATCTTATCAATTTCTTCTCCCATTTCTGCAGCTATTTCTTCTGGCAAAGGATCTCTGCCTAATTCTTGAACTAAACGCCTTTCTACCTGATTAAAACGATTAATAGTCTCAACCATATGTACTGGAATTCTAATAGTCCTAGATTGATCAGCTAAAGCACGAGTAATAGCTTGTCTAATCCACCAGGTAGCATAAGTAGAAAACTTATAGCCTTTACGGTAATCAAATTTTTCTACTGCTCTGAATAATCCAATATTACCTTCTTGGATCAAATCTAATAAAGTTAAAGATCTACCAGTAAATTTCTTAGCAATAGATACTACTAAACGTAGATTAGATTCAATTAATTTCTTCTTAGCTTCTAATTCTCCTTTTTCCTTGCGTTTAGCATACATCATTTCTTCCTCAGCTTTTAGCAAAGGAACCTTACCTATTTCTCTTAAGTACATCTGAATTGAATCAGCTGCTATATCTGTTAAATCTCCTCTTTTGTCATCACCTTTTAAGCCTGATTTAGTTAAAGTTTCCAGCATATCTGCTTCTGTACTTAGAATACCTCCTTCAGTAACTACTACTTGAATAGCCATTCTGTCCAAAGCGTCTAGTAGACTTTCAAATTTCTCAACATAGTCTTCTAGATCAGTAAAGACTCTTAAAACCTCATCCTCTGTGATAAAATTACGAGAACGAGCTTTTTTAACTAAAGATTCTACTAAAGCTTCATCTAATTTACCTTTTGCTGATTTAACTTTAGCAGGCTTTGCTTTTCTAACTTTTTTAATCTTAGTGACTTTTGTTTTTTTAACTACTGCCTTTTTTTTCTTTACAGTAGTTTTACGTGCCTTGATAGGTTTGCTAACACTGCGTTTCTTAGCAGTGGTCTTCTTTTTTTTATTTACTTGTTTTTTGACCGTCTTTTTCTTAGGACGACCTATTTTCTTTTTAGCTGTCATTTAGCTATATAATTTATT
>DAOVVF010000084.1 GCA_030632225.1 Candidatus Parcubacteria bacterium | reverse complement strand
TGGTTATGCTAGCATTATTAAGTTAGAAGAATTCTATGCTTCTGGTGATACTCAATACAAAATGGGATTTTTCAGAGTAGATGAAGTAACAGATACTGGTGGAGACCCAGATTATCCTTCAGCTAGTAATCCTTTAGAAGGTTGTTTTAATTGCTATATAGAAGATGTGTATGGATGTGAACATGATACGAGTATATCTTGTGATCCAGCTATACCTAATGATTGTGGCGGTAATGATATACAATGTATTTTATATCGTCAAGATAAAAAATGTGAAAATTGTTTAGAATATTTTTATTATAAAGGAGAGTGTAGTGTTTCACTTACTGAGTGTATTTTTGATGAAGATTGTCCTGGTGTTGAAACTTGTATAAATATTAGTACTTGTAGTGATGATAGAGAGTTTGAGTGTACTTTAGATGGTGAATGTGGAGGTACTTGTGAAGAAAGAGATATAGGGCAGTTAAAGAAAGTTTTAGGTGGTTATGACTGTAGTGATTGTGAGGTAGAGGATTTTTATAACGCATGCACTTTAAATAGTAATAATGCTAATTATAATAGGTGTGATGTATGTGCAGAAGTATATCAAACACCTGGTTTGATGGTAGATAGTCGCTATAATCAACTTGATCAGGCAACAGAAAGAGCGTCTTTATGCGGTTGGGGATATAACCAGCATATTGGCTTCTTTGGTTTTTCACCACAGATTAGTAATATTAGTCGACCATACCTTAGTGTAGAAGGGGGTAGTATTTATTCTAAAGGTGATATCTTTGCTAAATATGCTCCTCCTTTTGGTAAGTACAATGCTTCATATTTAATTGAAGCTGGTGGTACTATCAGTAATTTTATAAGCTCTAGTACTTTATCTGGTATTTTTGAAGGAGAATTAAGTAATCGTCCAGCTATGCATTTCTTTCTTAATTTAGGAGCTAGGTATAGTGGTGTACTAGGTGATCTGGATTATCTTGGTTTAGTTACAGAATCTGAAGATAGAAGTGGTGCTTCATATAATAAATATGATTCAGAAATAGTTACGTTTGATACTACGGAATTTAATACTCCATTAAACGGTAAAGTTATATATAATGATCTTAATACAGATTTAGATATTAATAGTCCTTTATCTATTATTAACGATGCTATAGGTACTAGGGCCTCAGGTATTGTAGTGGTGGATGGAGATTTGAATATTAATGATGATATAACATACAGTACGCCAGGTACTATTAATTATTTAAGACAGATTCCTTCTTTAGTTTGGATTGTTAGGGGTGATGTTACTATTGATCCTAGTGTAGAAGATATAGCAGGTACCTTTATTGTCTTAGGAGACGGAGGAGATTGTTCTATACCAGAAGAGCATTGCGGACAATTTATTTCAGGTGCAGGTGGTTTTCAACTAACAGTTACGGGTAGTGTCTTAGCTAGAAGGTTTAATTTAGGCCGAACATATTTTACTACAGCCAGAGATCCAGCTGAAAAATTTGTTAATGATGGACGCTTACAAGCTAATCCACCTTTAGGTTTATTAGACCTTGGTCAATCCTTACCTAGGTTTACAGAAGGCTTGTAAATATTAGGTATTAGACCTTAAATATGTTATAATAATAGAGAAAATTAAGTAAAAAATTAATATATGAAACTATTTTCCAGTCCGACTAGTTATTTAGGCGTTGATATTGGTACTTCCAGTATTAAAATGGCAGAATTAGAAAATCATAAAGGACAGGCTAGGTTAAAAACATACGGTTATGCTAATGTCTCTATTAATGTCTTACGTACTTCTATAGATATTAATAATCAAGCTATTGCTAATCATATAAACATGATAGCTAAAAAAGCTAATGTGCAAACCAAACAAATTATAGCTGCTTTACCTACTTTTTCTGTTTTCAATTTCATAATTACCTTACCGCCAATGTCTAAAAAAGACCTAGCTTCAGCCATTAAATGGGAAGCTAAGAAGTTTATCCCTGTACCGATAGAAGAAATGATATTAGATTGGAAAATTTTAAATAAGAAGAAAATTAAAGCTCCTAAAAAATCTAAAGCAGATACGCATAAAGATTTTACTAAAGAGAAAAAAGCTAAAGAAGGTGTAGATTCTGTACAAGATATTGCTGACAAGATGGAAGAAGAAGTTAAAGAAAAAGGAGGAGATAAAAAACAAAAATCTTTAGATACTCTTGAGTCTACAGCTATAGCTAGAGAAACTGACAAGAATTACAGAATATTATTAACAGCAGCTCCTAAAAATTTAGTAGCCCGATACATTGATATATTTAAAAGAGCTAAATTAAATTTACTTAGTTTAGAAACAGAAGCCTTTGCTCTTTCTAGATCTTTAATTGGTAATGATATGTCAACTGTTATGATTGTTGATATTGGTGCTAATACAGCTGACATCTGTATTATTGAAGAAGGAGTACCTATTTTAAATAGAGGTATTGATACTGGTGGTGAAACAATTACCAGAGCTATTACAAATAGTTTGAATGTTAACAAAGATAGGGCTGAACAATTTAAGAGAGATTTTGGACTATCTAGTACTGGAGGCTATAAGAATATACCAGAAGTTATTCAAAGTTCACTTAATTCTATAATCAACGAGATTAAATATGTATTTGAACTGTATCAGAAACAAGGTACGGTTAAGATTAATAAAGTTATATTAACTGGTGGTAGTGCTTTTTTACCTGATTTACCTCGTTATTTATCAGAATTATTAGGTCTACCAGTAGTCATTGGTGATCCTTGGGATAGAGTTATTTATCCTTTAGATCTTAAGCCTGTTTTGCAAGAAATAGGGCCAAGAATGGCTGCTAGTATTGGTTTAGCTATGCGTGATATTTAATATGGAAGACGACAAAAAAAATATTAATTTAATGCCAGAGGATTTACGAGGTAAGGAATCTAATGTTTTAAGTAAAAAATTAGGCAGTTTTGATTTTGATTTGTCAGATCCTGGTAAACATAAAAAAAAGAAAAAAGGTAAAAAAAGTGGTTCGGAGCTTTCTTTATGGGAAAAGTTTATGCAATTATTTAAAAAGAAAAAGAAAGATAAGCCAGAAGATAAGCCAGAAGAAAAAAAGAAACCTGCTGAAAAAGTAAAACAAGATTTTTCTTTGTCAGAGATAAAGAAGCCAGAGGAAAAAGTGGAATATAAAGAAAAGAAGCTAGATGAGCCTAAAGATATTTTTGATGATGAGCCTGAATTTAAAATGCCAAAATCTAAAGAAGAAAAAATAGAACCAAAGCCTATTATAACACCAAAGATAGAAAGAAAGCCTGAAGAAGAAGTAAAACCTTTTTCATTTAAAGAAGATGAGCCTAAAAAAGTAGAAGACCTTAAAATAGATAGAACAGAATTA
>DAOVVF010000005.1 GCA_030632225.1 Candidatus Parcubacteria bacterium | reverse complement strand
ATTCAATATCACAAGGAAATTTGTAATGCTTTTCAATATCTAAACAAAGTTTAGCTAGTTCTACTATCTGTGGTCCTGTTAATTTTTGTTCCTCTTGCTTACTAACTGCTACTTTAACAAACTTAGTACCTTTAGCAGTTAAATTAATTTCTCTTTCCTGTTGAGAAATATTAATATCAATGATAGATAAATCTGTTTTGTCAATTACATAAGTATCAGGAGTAACAGAACCAGAAACTACAGCTTCTCCTAAACCATAACCTGCTTCTATAACCATTTGGTTTCTATCTTCAGTTACTGGATGAACTGTAAAAGTAATACCAGCTATATCTGACTGAACCATAGCCTGAACCACAACTGCTACAGATACCTTGCTATCCTGTAAATTCTTTTCAAAACGATAGAAAATAGCTCGAGGAGTAAATAATGAAGACCAACATTTTTTAACATTAGCTAACAATGTCTTGTCAGTAGTATTTAAATAGGTTTCTAACTCCCCTGCCCAAGAAGCTATAGCAGAATCCTCAGCAGTAGCTGAAGAACGAACAGCTACATATTTAGCTCCTAGTTTCTTAAAATCACTTTTAAGCTCTTTAGCAATATCTTCTGGAAATTTAGCATCTCTAATTAAATCTCTGATCTTAACTGAAGCTTTTTCTACAGAATTAATATCATCATGTTTTACTTTCTTTAGCACAGCATCTATTTCTACATTTAAGTCTGTTTCTTCTAAAAACCTATCAAAAACTGGAGCTAATAAAACAAAACCTGGTGGTACAGGAAGCTTAGCTGAAGTCATTTCACCTAAAGAAGCTCCTTTACCACCAGCTATACTAACTGATTTACTGTTTAATTGTTTAAAATTTTTAATTATTTCCATATCTAAATTTTAGCAGGTTATATACTTTTTTTCAATGAAAAAGCCGCTCCTTATTGAAGAAGCGGCTTTATGAAAAAGAACGAAGTATTTACTCTCCTGCTTTCTGCCAGATGTTTTTCCGAGCTAACTCTGCTAACTCTTCTGCTTTCTGCCAGACATCTTTCTGAGCTAAGTAAGCTTTGATGTTTTTACTAATACTACGAATAGCATTAAGGCCCCACAGACGAAAACCAAGAGTGGTCAAATTAGTTTTGAACTCCTGACGAGGATAGAGTTTTTTACCCCTTAATGATCTTAAGAAAATCTGAAAATTAGTGGATAAAAATATCCTCAGAGTCTGCCCCAGATTATATACCTTAGGCAAAGCTTTGAATATAACTGTGACCTGTAGCTGACGAGCTTCAATTTTTGCTGGGTTAAAGACAACATGCTGACCATCATATTTAGACCAGTCAAAATTGAATATTCTCCCTTCTTGATTTTTGTACTCCTCATAAATATCAGAGCCCGGCAAAGGAACTAGAAAGAGAATTTGCATAGTCTCTATCATGTGCCTAATACAAAAGGCTACGATATCTTTGATGGTCTTCAAATTATCGTGATCAAAACCGACAATCCACATAGAATGGATAGCTATACCAACTGCATGAAATGCCTTGGTGCATGATATCATCTCAACATAAGTTAAGCCCTTATTGGCCTCTTTTAAGCTGTCCTCATTGGTTGTTTCATAACCAATACATATCCGGCTAAAACCAGCTTTCCTCATCAGAGGCAGAAGATCTGGAGCATACTTAGCCAAATCAAGACGAACCTGCGCTGAATAGTCTAAGATTAAATCATTTTCGATCAGAGCTTCGCAAAGATCCCTTAATCTGACTGGTTTAGCTCCAGCATTATCATCCACAAAAAATATGTGAACATTTCTGCCATATTGACTGACATAATACTTAATATCAGCAATAATATTATCAACTGAACGAAAATGATACTTGATGCCATGCATCTTACGCTCTGAACAAAATTTACACTTATGAGGGCAACCCTCTGAACCTGAGATAGGAATTGTCAGTGGGTAATAGCCAGAAATCAAGCTTAAGTTAGGTGCAGGCAACTTATCCAAATCAACTATCGGTGGTGTTACACCACTATTTGGCTGTGGATCAGTATGGACATACTCACTGGCAACCTTAAAAGAAAGGGCTTGAATCTTGTTCAAGTCAGACAGTTCTTTAGCACCATACCAGTATAACCACTGCATAAAGGTATCATCAGCTCCGTGTCGAAAAACATAATCAACACCATTATCCAGTGCTTCTTCTGGCAAGAAAGTCCAGTGAGAACCACCGCCTAAGATAGGGGCTTTGGAATTTACCTCTCTTATCTTCTTGATAATTTCATAAGCTCGAGGAGCTGTAGAAGTTATAGAAGAAATGCAGATTAATTCTGCCTTAGCAACCCTGTCCCAATCAATAGGTGCTATTTCCTCACAATAGATCTCACAGTTATGCCCTTTGGCTTCAGCCATAGTAAACAGTCTAGGCAAACCTAAACGAGGCATAAAGTTTTTTTTGAACACATGAATACCAGGTGCTCTAGGCTCTATTCCTACGATAAACATTCGATTCCTCCTAGTTTAAGTTTTCAAAGTAACGTAAATATCTTTATTAGTCTACGCTTTTAACCTATAAAAAGCAAGAGCTAGACCACCTATCCTTGTTTAAAATACTCTATTTTAGTATAATTAGTGTATAAATAAAATGTCAAAAACAAGAAAAAGACAATTAGGCTTTACTCTCTTAGAATTATTAATAGTTGTTGCTATAATAGGCATACTGTCCTCTATGGCTGTAGTTAGTTTAAATAGTGCTAAAGGAAAGGCTAGAGATGCTAGACGCTTAGCTGATCTTAGTGATCTTACACAGGGCTTAATGCTATTTCATGAAATTTATGGCGTATATCCTTGTGGTAATGCGGCTGAAGGAACTGGCACTGTAGATGGTAGTGGTAGTTGCACAGCACCTGATGGTTTTTTAATAGGTGGTGATGGCGGTGGTAATTGTTATTGTCCAGCTGGTAATCCTGGTTGTGATGATGATATAGATGGTATTAGTATTGGTCTTTATCAGGCTGATATTGTAAGCACAACTTGTCCTAAAGATCCTCTTAATAATCCTATTAGCGAATCACCAATATATCGTTATTGGTATAATGCTAGTGCTGATCGTCAATCATTTGTTTTATCTACTTATTTAGAGAATGACCCTTCTAAAATGGCTAATGATGGTGGTAGATGTAGTATGTTTTATGAAGTTGGTCCAGGATTAGGTATAATAAAGCCTCGGGCTTATGGTTGGGGTTGTGGTTGTGATGGGCCTGATAGCTCTTCGGTTTATAGAAATTGTCCTGGATATCCAGGTTAATAATTAAAAAAGACCTTAGTGGTCTTTTTTTGTTTTACTTTAATATTTTCCTAGCTCTCTGTATATCCACCTCTATATTAATAGCTAGGTTATCTTTGTTAGAAAACTTCTCTATATCTCTTAATCGAGCTTTAAACTTAAAATTTACTTGTTTTGGTTCTTGTTCTAATTCTGTGTCTAGTAAATATGCTTCTAAAGATTTTTCTTTTTCAGAAAAAGTAGGGATAGGTCCATAATGAAAAACTGTTTTGTACTTTTGATCATCAATATATACATAACCACAATAAATACCATAAGCTTGCTCAAACTTGTCAGGAATAACAAAATTTAAAGTAGGGAAACCTATTCTTCGTCCTCTGCCAGCTCCTGACTTTACTTTAGCACTATATACCTTATCAATGCCTACATTTAATCTAGATACTTTAAACATAGTAAATAGTAATACTGCAGCAGCTATATACTGAGTTACTGATAGTACATTGTTATATAAAAATATATCAACAATCACAGCTACTAAAGGAAAAGTTAATTCTAGTATAGTAGCTATTTTTACTTGAGTTTGTTTTAGGCCACGATAGTATATCCATAGAGCAACCATACCAGTACTTAAAGCAATAGCTAATAAGCGAAGAAATTGATTAGTGCTCGGTGAAGTAAGTTGAGGATGTGAACCTAAAATAAAGACAAATACTAAAGCCATTATAGTTGTTAAAAAGAATCTCCAGGCAGTTATAACAGTATTAGAATGTCTTAATAAAGCAAAACGAGAAAAAGCCGTAGAAGAACCCCAGGCAAAAGCAGCTCCTAGAGCAAATAGAGCCGCTATAACAGTGCCCTGTCCAGTGCTAAAATTAACTATACCATTCTGGAAGGTAACAAAGTATGCCGCTACAATAGCTAGAATAGCCCAACGAGCATAACGAGCATTTATTTTCTCTTTTAAGAAAATAATAGCAAAGATAGTAGCAAAAATAGGCTGTAGTTTTTGTAAAAGAAAAACTACGGAAAAAGAAATATAATTTACTTTAACTAAAGCAGTAGTAAACCATAAAGTACCTAGCACTCCACTAAGTAAAGAAACTATTAATATGGCCCCCCACTCTTTTTTAGTAAACTTAACTTTTTTAAATAAGAAAGGTAATAAAATAAGAGCACCAATTAAATGTTCATAAAAAACAATAATAATTGGCGGTAAAGAAAATAAACTTCTTCTCAATATACCATCAAGGCCCCACAACAGTGCGGCCAGGACAATAAGGTAAGGACCTATATACTTAAGTCTCTTCATTAACTAATTAGATTAATAATACTTTAAAAATTACCTAGTAGCGCTAATAGTTTCGCCTAATTCAGCATTTGGTGCATAAACTGTAATATGATTATCGGTAGTAGTAGATACTTCATAGCAAACACCATTAGTAGAGCAAGCACCGCTAGGATCTAAAGGAATATCTAATAAATATACTTCTTCCCATATTAATTCATTAAGTGGCACTAATCCTTCATTAATGCAAGTAGTAGTAGCCACATTAGATTTACAAATCTCTTGAGTAATACCCCTAATATTTTCTGGCATATTACCATTATTATCAACTGCATATTGATACAGTGAATTTACAATCATATTAACATCTATTCTTCGCTCAATATTTCTTGATTCAGCTACTTGTTTATTAGGATTAATAGCAAAAATAACAACACCGGCTAAAATCAATAAAATTGCTACTACCAATAATAATTCAATAAAAGCAAAACCTTTTATTCTTTTCATAAGACTATTTAATTAATTACCTATAGTAATATAATAGCATAATTGATAGAATACTAGAAATAAAAAAGCCCTGTAGTATTAAACTACAGGGCTTTGGCTATGAAATTACAACTCCTCTTGTCTGACAACCATTCCTGAATGGGCATCAACATAACCGCCAAAATAAGCAGTCTCACCTTTGAAACCATTAAAGCCACCCGTGTACCAAACGTTTCTCAGGCCTTCTTTTTTAGCTGGTCCAGGAGGGAGCATGTCTCGGGTGATGATGATATGAGGTGGAGTAAATTCGAGAGTTTCTGAATTAAAGTGATCAACACGAGTGCCATAATAGTCTCTACCTCTAAACCTTCCCGGACAGGATGGTTCATTAAAGCAAGCAATATGGCCTACAAATCCGATATCGTCATCCTTTCGGCTAAAAGGCGCATTAACACCGCCCCACTCATCATCTACAAAAATATTTTCCAGAACCCTGGCTTTGTTGATAACCTCCTCGCTTAATTGCTTAAGGTCAGCAATTTTAATAAAGCCTGGTTTGTTGTGTGGACGAGTAAAAACTCCGATGTTGCCACTAGCCAAAGGAAAAAGCTTAATGCCTTTATGCTTAGGTGGTCCAACCATAAACTTTCGCAAAGAAAGCAAATCTGTCCCTCTGCAAAAAATCATGCGAAAATACCAGAGATAACGACGAGGATCCCATTTAGACAACCATGCTTTCACATAATGAAGAACTATTTCATCTCCAATTAAAGCTATATAAGGATCTTCACCCTCAAAGACTGGTGCTTCCTTAATTAACTTCCAGACATAGATGTTATTGGTTGCCTCAAAAAATTTAATGCGAGAACACAAAGGCGGTTCACGATTCTCCACCCTAGCACCGATAACTATCCTGAGCTCACCACCGACACGTAAAGGTAAGGGCGGTGTAATATTATACACATCCTCTTCCAGCTCCATGCCGTTAGCACCAAGGAATTTAAGCTTTTCACCTTTAACTTGAGCGTTTGTACTATTAGAAAACTCTTCTAACAATACAGCGCAACTTTTTGCTCCCATAACCTAAGCCTCCTTGTTTTCTTCACAAAACCTCCTAAAATCATAGCTTTAAAGAACTTACTAATCGTAAGATACTATACTGCTATTTTACTATTTTGTCAATGATAAAAAGCGCTTTTTAAAAACCATATGTTTACATATTATATTGAACAACTAAGTAAAAAAACAAACTATAACTATTGACAAAAACATAGATATATAATAATTTAAGCTTTGTTGGTTCTTTAAAAAGGAGAAGTTAAAATGGCAACAAAACCATCTAATGAAAGACTGGTAAAAGATAGTCTTCGTGTTTTAAACAATCCTTTCTGGATTCCAGAATTAAACACAGACGAGCTCTATGCACGACTGCGTGATGACTATGACGGTACAAAAAAGGGGCATGTTATGGTCCAAATTAATCAGTTTGGAGATATTTATATAGCAACAGATCGTAAGCCAGGACAGTTCTCACGTTTTAGAACATCTGGAGGAGGAGGTCATAGTCTCAGGGTACGAAATGCGCTTATGCTACTTGCCTTAGCAATCAAATTGGATAACGAAGAAGATCCTTTATAAATTAATGGTATTTTAATCTATTACTCTCCAAAGGAGAACTCTATGAACGACACTCTGCAAAAACTACATAATCTTTGTAACACAGATCTGGTTGGCTGGGAAATAGCCTGGTGTCATTATCTTGAATTGACTCACGGCAGAATGGGAACATTTCCCGCTCTTTATACAAGTGATAATGATATTGTCGTAACTCTTTCAGAAGACACCTTGGATAAGGTTAGAAACATACTTCCTGACCGGCCAGGCCATACCGTAAGTCAGCTAATGCTGGTAAACGAAGAAGAAGGTATTGCCTTCTGTCTGGCAGTAAAAGATTTGGAAAATACGCCACCTTTAAAACTGCTGAACGAAGCTAAGTTCAAAAAGCTTATTGCTGAAGAGGAAGAGCCCTTTAAATGGGCACCCGGATTATTATAATCCTCTTTACTTCACTAAATTGCTTACTGGCGATTAACATAATGTTAGTCGCCAGTTTTCTTTTTATCAAAAAAACCCTCAAGGGTATATAGTTTATGACGGGACTTAGTAAATAAGATTATAACACTTTACAAAAAAGAAAGGATCTCATTAATAACTAAATCCTCTGATTTAGTTGCATCAATATCAGCACCACAAACAAGTTCTGTTGATCTTTTATATACTGCTTTAGCAGCTTCAACACCATATGTCTTATCCCTATCTTTATCTCGCTTAATACATATTTCAAGTGGTGCCTGTAAATTAAAAATATAATACTTTACATTAAGCCTTTCTATTAAATCCTCAATATGTGATGGCCAATAGAAATTACCATCAAAAATAACTGATATATCTTTAGCTAAAAACTTTTTAGCCTCTGGAGCTAAAACTTCATTTGTTTTCAAAAAACTTTTTTGGGAAATATTGCCATCTTCTGTATCATATCCTAATTTATCTTTTTTAATAATCTTATCAACAGAAAAATACTTGCCCTTCAATTTGACTGCAAGCTTTTTAGCTATAGTGGTTTTACCCACACCAAGCGGTCCTCTAATAATTACTAAATAACTCATAAACTTATTCTATCAAAAAATTGCCCTTAAAGCGATAAATTTACTGGCGGGATCGACGAGACTCGAACTCGCGACCTCCTGCGTAACAGGCATTAAAAGGATATGGGATTATTGCATTACTTCTAGTTGCTAGCTCTATTTATTCTGCGATTCTAATTTTTTTTTATAATTAATCATATCTGTAATATTTTGTTTTACGCTTGTTTCTTGGGCATTAATACCATTGCATTCAATCGTTTTGGCTTCTGCTATTTCAGATACAGAATTTTGGGTGGCGATAGCTTCATCGGACATATAACGGACAACGTTTAAATGAGCTACAATTAGTTGTTTCATTAAAGTAATCCATTGGGATTGACAACTATATTTATCCAAATACCACTGCTTTATTTGAGTTGGTGTCATACTACTGCAACATTCCTCACTAGGAATATCTGGTTCTGATGTACTAAGAACAATATCGTGCGCTTGCTGCACTATCGGTTCTGCAGCTTCAAAAGCATCCATGGTGGATGAAAATGGCGGTATTGTCCTTGATAGGTATTCTTTTGCTAACTCAATATATGGGGAACTACTTTCAACAACAGTTGATGATTTAGCTAATTCTTGTGTAAAAATACTAATAGACTCAATTTCCGCGGTGTGGTCTTCTACTAGTTTGGGCTGTGGTTTAGGTATTGAAGTTTTATCTAGTTGTTCAACCTCTTCTATTTGTTTCATGGCTTCAGGTTGAGTTCCTTTTTGTTTTAACTCCCTAGCATTATTAGAATCATCAGTACCAAAATTAATTGAACATCCAGCTCCGATGAGTAAAAATAATACTAAAAATAATAATATTTTCTTCATAATTCTATTATATCAAAAAAACGCCTAAATGGCGATAAATTTACTGGCGGGATCGACGAGACTCGAACTCGCGACCTCCTGCGTGACAGGCAGGCGTTCTAACCAACTGAACTACGACCCCATGTAAAACAACGATATAATACACTATTTCTATCTTTTTGTCAAAGGTTTAAGATAATACTTTAAATATAGTATAACTACTAAGATAATTACTACTAAGCTAATTAACTGAGGTAATCTCATACCTAATACTACGGGAGTTTCATCTATACGAATAAATTCCATACTAAAACGTATAATAGAATAGCCTGCTAAGTATATTAAAGTAATTAAGCCTGCTTTTAATTTCTTAGCTAATAATTTATGTAAGCTAAAAAATAGTATTAAATTAAGAACAAATTCATAGAAAAAAGTAGGCTGAAAATGAGTAGATTGATTATAGTCCTCCACTCTGTTATTAAAAGCTATCGGTATACCAACTAAACTATCAGTAGCTTTACCATAGAGCTCTTGATTAAAATAATTACCCCAACGACCAATTGCTTGAGCTAAAGGTAAAGCTGGTATTAATATATCTGCTATCTGCTTAATATTTACTTTGTAAGATTTACACCAGAAATATAGTGCTATTAAACCAAATAGAACAGCTCCGTGAATTGATAAACCTCCTTGCCAAATCTTAACAACATCCAAAGGATGATTAATATAGTAAGGTAAGTTAAAAAATATAACATGTCCTAATCTAGCTCCAACTAAACCAGCAATTATTAAATAAAAGAATAAATCTTCTATCTGACTCTTACTTAAAGAACTTTTAGCTCTTAATTGACTACCTGCATACCAAAGAGCTACAGCAATAGCTAAAACTAAAATCAGTCCATACCAATGAACTGACACAGAACCAAGAGTAAAAGCAATTCTCTCTGGTAAATAAATTTGCCAAAACATTTAAAAACCTTCCTTAAGAATAAAGCCGATAATTTCTTCCCATAGGGCAATACTAATGGTTCCTGGGAATAGATTACCGTTAATAATATAGCTAGGAGTACCTTCTACACCTGCTTGTACTCCAGAAGCATAATCTTGTTTAATTTCTTGTTTATATTTTTCAGTATCTAAACACTCATCAAACTGCTGTTGATTTAAACCAACAGATTTAGCATATTCCTTTAACTGGTTTTTAGTAAAGTCTCCTTGATTTGTAAACAAGATATCATGATATTCCCAATATTTATTTTGTTCATGAGCACAGGCAGCAGCTAAATGAGCTTCTGTAGCTCCGAGATGCAAAGCATCTGTTGGAAAATCTTTAGTTATAAATCGAGCAATAGAACCAAACTTAGCTATCATTGCTTTAATATCAGTTTGATTAGCTTTACAGTATGGACAACCAAAAGATTCATAAGCAACTATAAATATTAAAGGCTGTTCAGCTCCTAACCAAGGATCATCATCTGTCATTAACTCAGTCACTAATTCCTGACTTTGAACAAATTGTTCATCTGTTACCCAGCCGAGTTCTGGATTATATATATCTCCTCTATTAATATGCCACATGTTATTAATTAATAGATAAACAAAATAGAGTAGGAGGAACAAAACTACTATAGCGACTAGTATTAAAAACTTGCCCCATATTCTTTTATACCAAGGTATGTAATAGCTTTGTATTACAGCCTTGTCCATTCTTTCTTTTATTTTATCCTCTATGCTCATTTTCAATATAATTACCTAAAGTAAATAATTTATCTTCAGCAAAACTATCTGCTAATAATTGTACCCCAATTGGCAAATTATTTCCATCTTTAGCTATTGGTAAAACTAATCCACAAATACCAGCAATGTTAGCAGACACAGTAAATATATCTGATAGATACATTTGTAAAGGATCTTGAGTCTTGGCTCCTAGAGCAAAAGCAGTACTAGGAGTAGCTGGAGTTATTAAGACATCTACTTCTTTAAATACTCTACTAAAGTCTTGTTTGATTAAAGTTCTAACTTTCTGAGCTTGTTTATAGTAAGCATCATAGTAACCAGCTGATAGGATATATGTACCTAACATAATACGTCTTTTAGTTTCTGCACCAAAACCCTGACTACGCACTGTATTATACCATTCTTCTAAACTTAATTTCTTGTCAGCCATTAAGCCATAGAGTAGTCCATCGTAACGAGCTAAATTGGAACTTACTTCAGCTGGCATTAGTAAATAGTAAGCAGCTAAAGCATAGTCTGTATACTTTAAACTAACTTGCTTTACCTTAAATCCTTTACTTTTTAAGGCCTCTATTTGCTGTTCTACAGCCTCTTTTACTTCTTTATTGATATTATCACTAAAATACTCTTTAGGTACTCCTAAACGCAATTTTTTAGCTTCCTTTTTAGCAATATATTTAGGTACTTCTTTGTTAGAACTAGTAGCATCTTTAGGATCATAACCAGCCATGGTTTGTAGAATGTAAGCAGTGTCTTTAACAGTATTAGCTAAAGGAGCTATTTGATCTAAAGAAGAAGCCATAGCCATAGAACCATAACGAGAAACTCTTCCATAACTTGGTTTTAGACCAACTACTCCACAAAAAGCAGCAGGCTGTCTAACAGAACCTCCTGTATCAGTACCTAAGGCTACTGGAGCTAAATTAGCGGCTACTGCAGCTGCTGAACCACCAGAAGAACCACCTGGTACTTTAGAATGATCTCTAGGATTTAAAACAGGACCAAAATATGAATTTTCATTAGAAGAACCCATAGCAAATTCATCACAGTTAGTTTTACCTATAACTACCATACCAGCATCTTTTAATCTTTGTAGGGCTGTAGCAGTATATGAAGCAATATAATTTTCTAATATTTTAGAACCAGCTGTAGCTTTAAGTCCTTCATATAGTATTATATCTTTAACAGCTAAAGGTATGCCTGTTAAAACAGTTCCTTTACCTTGTTTAATTCTCTGATCAGCCTCTTTAGCTTCTGCTAAAGCTTGCTTATTTATTGTGATAAAAGAATTTGTTTTGTCTTTCTTGATGTTATTTAAATAGGCTTTAGTTAATTGTTCACTACTAAACTTCTTAGCTTTAAAAGCTTGCTGTATTTGATCAATACTTAAATTTTGTATATCTATATTCATTTATTTAAATACTTTAGGATTAGCAACATAGCCCTCTTTTAATTGAGCTGCTTGTTTAATGGTACTAGGCTGAGAATCTTCTGCTATATCAGAACGAGGTTTAACATCAGAATCTTCTATTCCAGTTAAAGATTCCTTAACCTTTTCTAAATCAAGACTATTAATCTTATCAACATAACCTAATACTTCAGTTAACTGTTGCTGATACATATTTACTTCTTGATCAGTTAATTTCAGCTTAGCTAACTTAGCTAAATTTAGTACTTCCTGTTTATTTAATTTCATAATATAATCTTAACTAATATATCTACTTTTATCAATCTATTTAAGTAGTTTAAGAAATTCTGCTTCCTTTATTACCTTAGCACCCTTTTGTTTAGCTTTAGCTAGCTTAGAGCCAGGTGACTCACCTACTACTAAATAGTCTAGGGCT
>DAOVVF010000069.1 GCA_030632225.1 Candidatus Parcubacteria bacterium | reverse complement strand
ATATACTATTCCATCTTTTACTTCTACTGTTTCACCTGGTAAGCCAATAATCCTTTTTATAAAATAGACTTTATTATTATTAGGATTCTTGAAGATAATTACTTCTCCTCGCTGTGGTTCATTAAAACGATATGATATTTCATCAATTACTAAATATTCTTTGTCATAGAAATTAGGTTCCATAGAAGCACCTTCTACATAAAAGGGTTGGACTAGAAATAATCTGATTGGAACTATAATAGCTAGGGAGATTAAAACAACTTTAACTACTTCAAATATTAATAAACCAGCTTTTTTAGCTAAACTAGTAGTTGCTTCCTCTCCTTCATCAGAAAAGTTATCCAAATCTAAGTCCTCTTCTTCTAAAGTATCTTCTTTTTGTTCTTCTTCGTTCATATTTGTATTAAAAATAAGGGTTAATATGAGTATTATACACAATGATTTAATTAAAATCAAATACATATATTATTGACAAAATTTTTTCTATATGTTACTATTCCCTGTTCTTTACAATACAAGTAGTCATAGTCAAAAAATACTCAAAATGAGGAGGATAATTCCATGTCTAAAAGTGCAGCTCCGTCCGAACCGCACATTCTCAAACGTGAAAAATTTGATCCCGTCAAGTTCCTGGGCGAAGATTATGGTGTTTATAAACAAGTTGGCACCCGAACTAACAGCAGTTTGTACGCCGAACAGATTAACTTTAAACACTACATTAAAGAAGATGAGACAGGCACTAGCGGTGATGAGCGCCTGAAGCGCATCATAGCAACACCGGCAGACATTCAACTTGATGCCCAAGATTTCATGGCCCTGTGGAACGAAAATGATCATGCAACTCTTGAGTGGCTCCATGCCACTAAGAAAATTCATAGTTTATCCTGCTGGGGTACTATTATGCAGGATACGCATGGTCGCCCTAGCGTTCTTCATCTCTTTAGGTTTAGTACTGATGGCTCCTGGCACTGGGACTGCCTCTTTATCAATGGTGTCCACTGGACTTCTCACAATCTTGTGGGAACTCTCTGATTAGTTTTCAGAACTAGACACAAAACTTAATGACCTACATTAGTCAACCATACTGGTGTAGGTCTTTTTTTATTACAAAATATAGCTTGAAATAGCTTTAAAAAGGTTAAAAATATAGAATTGACTTAGCACTGGTTTATTAGTATAATGCATTTACTTTATTTAAAGAAATGGCTAGAGATTTCCATAAAAGAAAAATCAATCTTTTAGATGAAAGGTTAGATAATCAAGTAGAGGCTAAACCGATTACTGTCACAGAAAGGCCTGCTAAACCTACTAAAAAGAAAGTGGGTAGGAAAAGGAAGAAGTCTTCCTGCTTTTTTATAACCCTAATAATTATCTTTACTTTAATAGCTGGTATTATTTCAGCAGACAATGATAGCTTTTTAGCTGGAGTAAAGAATAGTTATTTAGTTAGACAAATTGCTAATATAATCTCTCCAGGAGAAAAATACTTAGGTGGTGAAAAAGATGACAGAATTAATTTTGTTTTCTTAGGCATGGGTGGACCGGGACATGATGGACCCTATCTAACAGATACTATAATCATTGCTAGTTTTAAACCTTCTACTAAGAAAGCTGCTTTATTCTCTTTACCTAGAGATATGATAGTTCCTTTAAATCCAGGAGACTATCGTAAAATTAATTCTGTCTATCATATTGGCGAACAGGAGAATGAAGCTGGTGGAGAGCTAGTTAAAGAAGTAATAGGTAATACTTTAGATATGCCTATCCATTACTATGCTGCTTTAGACTTTAAAGGCTTTGTAGAAATAATTGACGCTATTGGTGGTATTGAAGTAAATGTAGATAGAAGCTTTACTGATAATCAATTTCCTACTGAAGATTATGAATATCAAGTTGTTTCTTTTGAAGCTGGCGAACAAGAAATGGATGGTTTAACATCTTTACGTTTTGCTCGTTCTCGTCATGGTAATAACGGGGAAGGTTCTGATTTTGCTCGTATCAAAAGACAGCAAAAGATAATTATAGCAGCTAAGGATAAGATGACTTCCTTTAATACCCTGATTAATCCTAGAAAGATAACTAGCCTCTTCTCTTTATTCAACAAATATACTAAAACTGATTTAGAACCTTGGGAAGCTGTTAAATTAGTTCATATGGCTAAAGGTTTAAATACTCAAGAGATTATTGCCCAGAGTATAGATGACAGACCTGGTGGTTATCTAAAAGCTGGCTATACATTAGATGGTGCTTTTATCCTCCAGCCAATTACTGGTAACTATGAAGATCTAAAAATGCTAATTCATAATATCTTTGCTGTCGAAGCCATAGCTTCTGAAAATGCTAAGATAGTTATTCAGAATGGTACTGCTAGTCCTGGCTTAGCTCTCAAGGCTGTTAACCATTTGAACCAAGTAGGGTATAATGTAATAAGGTATGGCAATGCTTCAGATCAGGAAAAAGTAACTACTGTTATATATAACTATATGGATAATAAGCCAAAGACTAAAGATTCTTTAGAAGCTATTTTCCAGACTAAAGCTAAAACTGATATTCCTTTGGAATTCTCTAACTCTGTTATAACCTCTGACTGGGATATTAGAAATGAGGAGGGAGAACTAGAACAATTAGATTTTCTGATTATTCTAGGCAGTGATCAAGAAATAGATGACAGTGCTGCCATAATTACAACTATTGATCCTAGCCTCTTTGCTAGCACTACTACCTCTACTACCAACCTGATTATAGAATAAAAATATGTCTAATTTATATAAAGTAGCTATTGTCGGACGTGTTAATGTTGGTAAGTCAACCTTGTTTAACAAGTTGATTTCTGATAAAAAAGCTATTATCTCTAAAAAGGCTGGAACAACTAGGGATAGAAACTATGCTCTTTGTTCTTGGCGAGATTTAAGCTTTCATCTAATAGATACTGGGGGTTTAGAAGAACGTTCTGAACATGATGTAGATAAACAAATTAGTCAGCAAGCTTTACAAGCTATAAAAGAAGCTGATCTTGTTTTGTTTGTAGTAGATGCTAAAGATGGTATTATGCCTGATGATCAAAAATTAACTAAATCCTTTAGAAAAAGTAAACAAGCTAAAATACTAGTAGCTAATAAAGTAGATAATAATAAGATAAGGAATAGTATAGCTGATTTCTATAAATTAAATCT
The DNA here is from genome assembly GCA_030632225.1 of Candidatus Parcubacteria bacterium. Taxonomy (GTDB): domain Bacteria; phylum Patescibacteriota; class Patescibacteriia; order UBA1558; family GWA2-36-10; genus DAOVVF01. The sequence goes on along the minus strand of DAOVVF010000069.1, from coordinate 809 downwards.
AGGAGACCCTATACCTGTTTCAGCTACTAGTGGTATTGGCACTGGAGACTTGCTAGATGAAGTGGTTATTAGACTAAAGAAACTTAAAAAGAAAAAAGCTAAAGCTAAAAAAGAAGAAGGTATTAGAGTAGCTATAGTTGGTAAACCTAATGTTGGTAAATCCTCTATCATCAATTCTATCTTAGGGGAAAAAAGATTAATTGTATCTCAAACGCCTCATACTACCAGAGATTCTCAGGACATTGAACTTGTTTTTAACAAACAAAAGATAATACTAATAGATACAGCTGGTATGAGAAGACACAGCAAGAGATCTAAAGATTCTTTTGAAAAGCAAGCTGTAGCTCAAAGTATTAAAAGCATCCAAAGAGCTGATATAGTTATACTAGTAACTGATGTAACAGAAAAACTAAGCTGGCAGGATAAACATTTAGTAGATGCTACACAACAAGCAGGCACTGGATTAATCTTCCTAGCTAACAAATGGGACTTGATTGAAGACAAGACTACTGATACTATTAAAGAGTTTAGTAATTACTATCAAAAATTCTTTCCTTTCATAACCTGGGCTCCATTACTATTTACTTCAGCTATTGAAAAGTTAAGACTAACTAAATTACTATCTTTAATTACAGATATATACAAAGAAAAGAATAAGACTATTACTGATAATGCTTTAGATAAATTATTAAAGAATATACTTAGAAAACATAAACCTTCTCGTGGTGCAGGAACTAAACACCCATATATTTACAGCCTAAAGCAATTAAGAACTAATCCTCCTATCTTTGCTATTAAAATAAATTTTT
>DAOVVF010000040.1 GCA_030632225.1 Candidatus Parcubacteria bacterium | reverse complement strand
TGATAAGTTACCAATCTTTATTTTCTTAGACAACGATGGTAATGAACTCCTTAGATTAAGAGGAGAGTTTGATAAAAAAGAGCTTTTAAAGGTATTATTAGAGAACAAGGATAAATAATCTATGTTTAAAAAAATAGCCCTATTTATTTTTTTTATTACCCTACTTTTTCCAACAGGCTTAGTACAAGCTAGTAATGAAAAAGTAGAGCTTTATTTTTTTGGTTCAGATACTTGTCCTCATTGTGCTAAAGAGGAAATATTTTTAGATAAACTAGAAGATAAATATTCAAACTATTTAGAAATTAAAAGGTATGAAGTTAGTAAGAACAGAGAGAGCGCTAAATTGTTAATGGAGTTTGGTAAAAGATTAAATGCAGATATTTCAGGAGTACCTTTTACTGTTATTGGTGATGAATATATTGTAGGTTATGCTAATGATCAAACAACTGGTAAGCAAATAGAAAATAAGGTTGTTTTAGCTATAGCGGCTATTAATAAAAACAATCTACCACCTCCTCCAGAAGATAAAAATAAGGAGTTAATAGATATTCCATTACTAGGCACAATTGATGCTAAGAGTTTTTCCCTACCCGTTATTACTATAGTTTTAGGTTTTCTAGATGGCTTTAATCCTTGTGCTATGTGGGTACTGCTATTCTTGATTAGCCTCTTACTAGGTATGAATAACAGAAGAAGAATGTGGGTTCTAGGAACTACTTTTATAGTAACTTCAGCTTTTGTCTATTTTATCTTTATGGTAGCTTGGTTAAATCTAATTCTCTTCCTTGGCTTTATTGTCTGGATTAGAATAGTAATTGGTTTGCTAGCTTTGTTTGGCGGTGGTTATAGTTTTAGGAAGTTCTATAAAGATAAAGATGGTGCTTGTGAAATAGTTGAGGGTGAAAAAAGACAAAAAATATTTGAAAAGCTAAAAGATATTACACAGAATAAAAAGTTCTTAGCAGCTTTGGGTGGTATTATCCTCTTAGCTTTTGCGGTTAATTTAGTAGAATTATTCTGTTCAGCAGGTTTACCAGCAGTCTATTCTCAAGTATTAACTTTAAATAATTTAGCTACCTGGCAGTACTATGCCTATATACTTCTTTATGTCTTTATATTTATGCTAGATGATTTAGTAATTTTTATCATTGCCATGGTTACTTTAAAACTAACAGGTATTAGCACTAAATATTCTAGATGGTCTAGTTTGATAGGAGGCATATTAATGCTAATTATAGGTATACTATTAATATTTAAACCTGAGTGGTTAATGTTTGCTTAGATAATATTCCCTTTATTAGTTGGGAAAGTAACAGCTTGAGTAATATCTGTTTGACCACTTAAATATTGTAGTATTCTAGACATGCCAAAGCCGCAACCAGCATGGGGCACAGCTCCGTTCTTTTTTATTTGGTTTATATACCATTCAAAGTCAGTTAAATCCCCGCCTTTAGCCTCTAACCTTTTATACATCTTAGAGTTTTTTAAACGGTTTATTAATTCATCCAGCTTATGAACTCTGGCAGCTGCTCCAACGGATTCTCCCCCAAAAGGTAAGATTAAATCAGCACTTAGTACTCTGCCAGGACTATCTTTAGAAGGAAGCATGTTAAAGAATTTTTCTACTTCTATACCTTGTCCATCTTCGTGCATTGGATCAGGATAGTGAGTGATAAATAAAGGTTGATTATCAACCGTAGCTAGTAATAGTTTTTCTCTAGTGCTGGATATATCATCTCCCCATTTAATATCCTCGCCTAGTTCTATTAATTTTTTAATAGCTTGATCATAAGTATATCTTCTGAACTTGCTAGGACATTTAGCTAGTCTAATTAAGTTTTCCTTACTTAAACCAAACTGATCAACTTGAGTATGTTTAGTTACTTGCTGAGCTAGATAATGAACTAAGCTTTCTATATGCTCTAATAGTTGTTCAAAGTTCCCAGCAAATTCTATCTCTAACATAGTAAATTCTGTTAGATGTCTGTTGTCGACCTTTGGTTCAGCTCTAAAAGATGGTCCTAGGCAATATACTTTATTAAGACTAGGCACCATAGCTTCTAAATAAAGCTGCCCAGTTTGTGCTAGGTAAGCTTGCCTATCAAACCACTGGTGATTATTATCAACACTTACTTCAAACAAAGTGTTGATGTTTTCACAGGCTCCGGAAGCTCTAACAATTCTAGGAGGAAAAAGAGCAGTAAAATCTTGTTGGCCAAAAAATTTTTCAGCCTCCTTTAAGACATAGCCCTCTAAACGGGCAATTTGTTCTTTGTTCATAGGTTTTATTATTTAATTATTAGCCTATAAAAAAACCACCCCATTTAAATGGGGTGGTTTATAATATATTTTGGAAAAAATTTTAACCAGTATTTTTCTTTACAATACCTCTTATGTATTATTATTTTCAGCATTCTGGCTAATATTATATCTCTAATCAAAAAAAGTGTCAAATAGTAATAAAATACGGGGTTTTTTTGTTTGGCTAAACATGTTAATATATATCTATATTTATGATTTATAACAAGAAAATCATTGTGGTTATGCCCGCTTACAATGCGGAAAAAACTCTAGATAAGACATATAATGAAATTCCGCATAATATCGTAGATGATATTATTTTGGTGGATGATAAGAGCTCTGATAACACTGTAGCCAAAGCTAAAGAGTTGGGCACCAAGGTTTTTATTCATGACCAGAATAAAGGCTATGGAGCTAACCAAAAGACTTGCTATCAGCAAGCTTTAAACTTAGGAGCAGATGTAGTAGTTATGCTTCATCCTGATTATCAGTATAATCCTCGTTTAATTACAGCTATGTCTTCTTTGGTAGCTGAAGGTATTTATGATGTAGTCTTGGGCTCTAGAATATTAGGTGGTAAGTCTGTTAAACAGGGTATGCCTTTTTACAAATATATTAGTAATAGAATATTAACTTTGATAGAGAATATAATGATTAAAGAAAAGTTGTCAGAATATCATACAGGTTACAGAGTGTTTTCTAGGCAAGTGCTAAAAGAATTACCTTTGTTAGAAAATTCTGATGATTTTGTTTTTGATAATCAAATGCTTTTACAAGCTCTATTCTTTGATTTTAAATTAGGGGAAATAAGTTGTCCAACTAGATATGATACTGATTCTTCTTCTATTAACTTTTCTAGAAGTGTTAAATATGGCTTTGGTGTATTATGGACAGCTACTCAATATATGTTAGCTAAAACTAAATTAGCTAAATTTAGTATATTCAACAAGCATGGTCGTAAGTTAAATAGCTAATATGCATTTTATTCTAAAGAAACAGAATATATATTGGTTAACTCTATTAATAATTCTTTTAATTTTTCACGCTAATCATCCATTAGATGGTGATGAGGGAGTAGTTTTAGAAGGAGCTTGGAATATTATTAATGGCAGAGAACTATACACAGACTTCTGGCAATTAACTACCCCCGGAGTTTATTATTTAATAGCTTGGTTATGGAAAATAACTGGTGTTAGCTATTGGTCAGCTAATTTATTAGGTATTTTAACTATTTTTACTTCAGCTATTGGTATATACAAGATTAGTCAGTTAATAACTAATAGTAAATTAAATTATTTAGGACCAAGCATATTTGCTGTGGTTTCTTTTTATTGGCCTCTTATTATCTATCATAATTTTAATTTATTCTTTTTAATATGGGCCACTTATTTTTTTATTAAAGCTTTAAAATATAATCTAGGTAAATATTATTTATATAGTGGTTTACTTACTGGATTAGCTATTTTATTTTTACAAAACAAGGGTATAGTATTTTTAACAGCTTTATTTTCTTTTTTAATAGTACTAGCTATTAAAGAAAAACAAAGCGAATATATTAAACAGGCAATTTATTATTTTATATTCTCTATTTTACCTTTAGCTATTTTATTTATTAAATGGCCAGCTAGTTTACTTTATAAAAATCTAATAGCTTTTCCTTTATTTGAATATACGGGCATAGTTAATATTCCTTTTATGCTGTTAATACTATTCCTTTTAATGTATATGACCTTTACTGTTTTAGTTTGCAGGCAAGCTAATAGATATATTTGGCTATTATTATATCTGCAGTTAATATTATTTATTTCAACATTATCCTTACCAGATCATTTCCATATTACTTTGATTATTTTTCCTTTGTATATCCTTTTAGCTTCAGTATTAAGTAAAGAGAATTTATGGTATAGCAAGCTAAAGGCTTTAGTCTTTTTCTTTGTAGTATTAGCTATATTACCAGCTTTTAATTATGTAGCTTATAGATTACCGGGCTACACAATAGTTAATTCTCCATTATTTAGTTATATTAAAGATAATTGTCAGCAAATATATGCTGGTCCTTTTATTCCTGGAATATATTTTGAATCTAGAAAATTAAATCCCACCCCTTTTTCTTGGTTAATTACTAATCATCATACAGAAGGGCAGTTTTTAGAGGCTAGACAGCATTTAGAATCAAATCAGCCAGATTGTGTTATATTTAATTATGCTTCAGTAATGAAATATAATTACAATGTGGATAATCCAGTTGATGATTATATCAGAGATAACTATAATAGAGTTTGGAATATAGATACTATTGATGTCTATAAAAAGTTATGATATGTGAGCATAAAGATTATAGAGAGATATTTAAGTCTGACAAGATAGACCTTTATATTTGTAATGACTGTGATTTAATTTTTAGAAAAGAAGGTCCTCAAGATCTTCCCGGAGTTATTTATGAAAATTACTATCAGAAAAAGACAGGCGGTAGATTTAATTTTGGCTTAGAAAGCTTAATTAGATGGTTTAGATTTAATAGGGCTTGGAAAATACACAGAACCTATCCGCAAGCTACCAGTATTTTAGATATTGGTTCTGGTAGAGGCTTTGTTCTCTATTATTTAAAAAAATATTTTCATTTTAAAAGAGTAGTTGGTACACAAATATCTAAGCCAGCTTTAGAATTTTCTAGAAATAAGTTAGGTTTAGAAGTTTATGGACATGATTTACTAGATATTGATTTTAGGGAACAGAAGTTTGATATGGTTACTATGTTACATGTGTTAGAACATGTAACTAAACCAGAAGAGTATATACAAAAAATATACGAATTGTTAAATGACAAAGGTAAATTAATAATAGAAGTGCCTAATTTTAATGCATGGACTAGACATTTAACTGGTAAGTACTGGTTGAGTCTTGATCCTGAGCATCATTTAACTTTTTTTACTCCCAATTCACTTATTAAATTATTAGAAAAACATGGTTTGAAGATAAAAAAAATGAATACTTTTTCTTTTGAGTATTCAATCTTTACTTCTTCTCAGAGCTTGGTTTCTATGATGACAAGAACAGATCATGTTTTCTTTAAATTTTTGCAAGGTTCAAAAACTTCTTGGTGGGCAGCCATTATACACGCCCTTCTTTTTGTATTTACTATTTTAAGAGCAACTATAGTTAATATTTTTCTTTTCTTTTCTAAACGAGGAGAAGTTATTAGAATAGTAGCTGAAAAATAATTATTTATGTGTAAATAAATCTTGTAGAGGGAATCTTGCTTTCTCTTTTTTTGGTTCCTCAGCTCTATAGCCAAGAGCTAGAAAAACAGTAGACTCTAAATGATTTGGCAAGCTTAATATTTTATTAATAGCT
>DAOVVF010000024.1 GCA_030632225.1 Candidatus Parcubacteria bacterium | reverse complement strand
CTAATATGATAGATAGTTCTGATGATGTTTTTGAACAAATTCAGGAATATCAAGATCAAAAAATAAATATAGTAGTTTTGAGAGCGGATGAAGTTAAAGAGTTTGAACTTAAAGCTAAGGTTTTAGAAGAAGATGGCCCTCCAATTATTGGAGTAGGTGTAGTAGATGCTGGAATAATAGATTACGGCTTTTGGGGTAGTATTTGGCAAGCTATGAAAATTACTGTACTATTGATAGGCTTGATAGTCCAAGCATTGTATAATCTAATAGCTGATTTAGTTACACAAGGTAAATTAGCTCCTGAATTATCAGGTCCGGTTGGGGTAGCAGTTATTACTGGCCAGTTTGTCAGATTAGGTTGGGTATATATTCTACAATTTGCTGCTATTCTCTCAATTAACTTAGGTATTATTAACATATTACCTTTTCCAGCTTTAGATGGAGGCAGATTGCTATTTATTGCTATAGAAGCAATTAGTAGGCGTAAATTAAATAGCAAGGTAGAGAACTGGATACATAATAGTGGCTTTCTAATACTAATGCTTCTCATAGTCTTAATTACCTTTAGAGATATTAATAGATATAGTGGTCAAATCTGGGGAGGTATAAAGAATATATTTTCATGAATTTTAACATAGATAGTAATAAATATACTACACTTAATTTGATGAGACGTTTAGGTTATCAAATACATGGTAAAGGATATGTTAAAAGATTGTCTAGGAATAAGTTTCCTCGTTTTCATATCTATTTAAAAGAAAAGAAAGATAATTTAGAAATATCTTTACATCTAGATCAGAAAGGAGCTTGCTATGAAGGACAAACAGCTCATAGTGGTGAATATGATACAGATATATTAGAACAGGAAAAAGAAAGAATTTTAAAACAATTAGATTAATATTATGAGACAAACAAAGTTATTTGGTAAAACCAGAAAAGATGTTAGTCGAGATGAAAAAAGCACTAATGCTGAGTTATTAACTAAAGCTAGTTTTATTGAAAGAGAAATAGCGGGAGTATATAATTACTTACCGCTAGGTTTTAAAGTTTACCAGAAAATAGAGCAGATTATTAGAGAAGAAATGAATAAGATAGATGGTCAGGAAATGTTAATGACTGCTTTGCAATCTAAAGAAGTTTGGGACGCTACTAAACGTTGGGATGGTTTAGAAGAAATAATGTATCAATTTAGAGATAATCATGGCTCTGAAATAGGTTTAGCTACTACTCATGAAGAACCTATTACTAATATTGTTAAAAAGCATGTTGAATCCTACAAAGATTTACCTATTTACCTTTATCAAATACAAACTAAGTTCCGTAATGAAAGAAGAGTTAAGTCTGGTATCATCCGTGGTAGAGAGTTTGAAATGAAAGATCTATATAGTTTTCATACTAGTCAGTCAGATTTAGATAAATTCTATCAAATAGCACATGAAGCCTATTTAAAGATATTTAAGAGATTAGGCTTAGAAGCTTTTTCTGTAGAAGCTTCTGGTGGTGATATGAGTAAAGAATATTCTCATGAATTTATGGTTAAAACAGAAGCTGGTGAAGATGTAACAATTCTTTGTGATAAATGTGCTTGGGCTCAGAATGCTGAGATTGCTAAAATTAAAAAAGGTGATAAGTGTCCTAAATGTGGTGCTAAGGTTACGGAAGCTAAAACTGTGGAAGCTGGTAATATCTTTAGATTAGGTAATAAATATTCTAGTTCTATGGGACTACAATTTACTGATCAAGATGGGAAAAAGAAAGATGTTATCATGGGATCCTATGGTATTGGTTTAGGTAGAGCTATGGGTACTATTGTTGAAGCTTCTCATGACAAAGATGGTATAATATGGACTAAAACCACTACACCCTACCATATTCATTTGCTTAATTTTGCTAAAAATGTTAAGAAACAAGCAAGAGTTGAGAAGATATATAATGATTTAAATAAAGCAGGTTTTGAAGTACTATATGATGACAGAGATATTTCCTTTGGTAAGAAATTAAAAGATGCTGATTTAATAGGTATTTGTTTTCAGCTAATAGTTAATGAAACTAAAGAAGATTTAGAACTAGTCTTTAGAGCAGATCATAAGAAGGTTATGGGAGATTATCAAACTATTCTTAAGAGTATAAAAGAGTTTTACAAATAATGATAAGAAATTTTTTTAAAAAGTTTTCCAAGGATATGGGGGTTGATTTAGGGACTGCCAATACTTTAGTTTATGTTAAAGATCAAGGCATAGTTATTAATGAACCCTCTGTTGTAGCTATTAATAATCGTAATGATAAGATATTAGCTGTCGGAGAAGATGCTAAGATTATGATGGGCAAGACTCCTGCTCATATAACTGTCACTAGACCTTTAATTGATGGAGTTATTTCTGATTTTGAAGTTTCTGAAAAAATGTTAAAGCACTTTATTGAAAAAGTTCATCGAGAGTCTTTTGCTTTTATGCCTAGACCAAGGATAGTAATTGCTATTCCTCTAGATGTAACAGAAGTAGAAAGAAAAGCTGTAGAAGATGCTGTTATGGGAGCTGGTGCTTCTGAAGTACTAATTATTGAAGAACCTATGGCTGCAGCTATTGGAGCAGGCTTACCAGTTCAAGAGGCTTCTGGTAATATGATAGTAGATATTGGCGGAGGTACATCTGAGATAGCTGTAATTTCTTTAGGTGGTATTGTTTCTTGGAAATCATTAAAACTAGCTGGTGATAAATTTGATGAAGCAATTATTCAATATGCTCGTGATAAGTTTAATATATTATTAGGAGAAAGAAGTGCTGAAAAGATTAAAATTCAAGTAGCTTCTGTTGTACCTTTAGATAAACCTATAGAAACTATTATGAGAGGTAGAGATTTATTAACAGGCTTACCTAAAGAAATAATAATTACTGATGCTAATATCAGAGAAGCCATTATTAAACCAGTTAGATTAATAATTGATAATATAAAAGCTACTATTGAAAATACACCACCAGAATTGGTGTCAGATTTATATCAACGTGGTATGGTCTTGTCAGGTGGCGGTGCATTATTAAGAGGTTTAGATAAATATATTGCTGCAGAAACTAAAATGCCTGTTCATATTACTGATGAACCTTTAACTACAGTAGTCAGAGGTACAGGCAAGATATTAGATGATATAGAAAATTTAAGAGAATTAATTTTACCATCAACAAAGGATATGGGATTTGGTTAGTATGTTTAAACAGAATATAAAAGTATTTTTTCTCTTTTTGGCTGTTATTTTATTGTTTGTCTTAATAAAAAATGGCCAAATTTTTGATTTAGGAATCCTATTTAGAAGTACTTTAGTACCGCAACAAGCTGCTAATAGTCTTTTAAGTCCGCCTAATGATATTGAAACAGTTTATCAGCAACTATTAGTAGAAAATAGTAATTTACGTTTGTTAGAAAAAGAAAATGAAGAGTTAAGAGAATTTCTAAATTTTAAGGAAAAAACTAATTATCAATTAGTCTTAACTAATATTATTAGCAGAGATCCTGTTAATAATAATATAGTAATGATTAATGCTGGACAAAAAGAAGGTTTAGCTAAAGGACAAGCTGTGGTAGTTAATAATGGAATTATAGTTGCTAAGATAATAGAAGTAAGTCCTGATTCAGCTAAGTTTAGATTATTAACTGATAATTTTTCTAAATTAGCTGTTAATATTGGACCTAGTCAGAAAATAGGAGGAGTTTTAACAGGTATTTTAGGCTTAGGGATGAACCTTAGTTATATTCCTCAGGAGCAGGAACTTAAGAAGAAAGATTTAGTAACTACTGCTGGAGCAGATACTAAGATACCAGCAGGTTTAATAATTGGACAAATAGAGAATATACATTTTTCTGAAGAAGAATTATTTAAGAATGCTTCTGTTTCTTCTTTAGTAGATTATAATACATTAGGTATTGTTGGAGTTATTATTTCTTTATGAAATATTTAAGTTTAATTTTAATTTTTTTAGTATCAGTTTATGTTTGGCTGATGCTTAATTTTTATACTAATGATTGGCATTATATTCAGCCATTCTTAATAGCAGTACTATTAGTCTATTACAATATTGAAGATCAAAGGTTGTATTATACTTTTGCTACTGTAGCTGGTTTATTTATTAGTTCTTTTAGTGGTGCTTTTGGTTTGCATGCTATTATATTTATAGTGCTTATTTTTATATTAAAAACATTACAAACTACATTATTAACATCTAAAAATATATTAACTATTTTACTATTAACTACTTTATCATTCCTTTTATTTTGGTTTTTTTATTATTTCTTTAATCTAATTTTTGACTGGAACTTATATAGTTTTAGTACTCAATGGATTTTAATTGGTAAGGCTATTATAATTAATATCTTAGTTACTATATTTTTGCATGTTGTATATTATAATCTAGTAGTAAAAAAGCATGAAAGACAACCCCTTTAAAATACAAGAAGGTTCTGTAAGAGATAATGACGTAGGAGGATTTACCAGTGGTAGAGAAGTTGGTGATCATCTAGATCTTAAATTTCTAGATAAGGCTTCCCGTTTAGGTAAGTTTTTTGATAACAAAAAAATTAGAAACCTATTATTAATATTCTCTTTATTTATATTTATTCTTTTAGCTAGATCTTTTTACTTGCAAGTAATTAAAGGTAATGACTTTAGAAATATTGCTGAAGGTAATAGGATTAGATCTGATATTATACCAGCTAATCGTGGCTTAATACATGATAGGTTTGGTAATTTATTAGTAAAGAATGTTTCTTACTTTTTTCTTTATCTTACACCTGAACTATTACCAACTGATGAATCAGCTAAGCAAGAACTATTAAATAATATAGTAGAAACAATTGGTATGGAAAGAGAGGATTTAGATACAAAGATAGAAGAATCTAATAGCGAAGAAAAATTTTTAGTTTATGAAAGCTTAGCATATGAAGATGCTATTAAGTTAATGGTAATGTCTGATCGGTATCCTGCTTTACAAGTTTCTTACGAATCTAGAAGACAATATTTTCCTGATTTAGGACTATCTCATACATTAGGTTATCTAGGTTCTGTAACAGAAGAAGATATAAATGAAATATATCACTATCATGACAGAATAGGTAAGACAGGTATTGAATTAACTTATGAAAGTATATTAAAAGGTGATAATGGAGTAAGACAAGTAGAAATAGATGCTTTATTTAGAGAAAAGAATATAATTGCTTTTAAAGAGCCCTTAGATGGTACGGATATAGTACTAACAATTGATAGTAAAGCCCAAGAACAATTACATAATATATTATCTAGAAATTCTCGGGCAAATTCTAAACCAAAGATGGCTGCTATTGTTTTAGATGTAAGTGACGGTGGTATATTAGCTATCAGTTCTTTGCCTGAGTATGATAATAATATATTTACGACAGTATTAAATACAGAAGATTATGACAAGATAATTAATGATCCTAATACTCCTTTGTTAAACAGGACAATAGCTGGTACTTATCCCCTGGGTTCTGTTTTCAAGACAGTGGTTGCTTCAGCAGCCTTAGAAGAGCAATTAATAGATGAAAGATTTACAGTTAATAGTACGGGAGGTGTTGCTATTGGTAATAGTTTTTTTCCCGACTGGAGGGGAAAAGGACATGGTCTAACAAATATATATTGGGCTTTAGCTGATTCTGTTAATACTTATTTCTATACTATCGGCGGTGGTAATAATCAATGGTTAGATTTAGGTTTAGGCGTAGAAAGAATAGTAGACTATGCTAAAAGGTTTGGTTTAGGAAAATTATCTGGTATTGATTTAAATTCTGAAGCTCCTGGCTTCTTACCTAATAGAGCTTGGAAGCAGGAAACTTTTGAGGAAAGATGGTTTTTAGGAGATACATATAACTTAGCTATTGGACAGGGTTATTTAACAGCTACTCCTTTACAAGGATTAATGTTAATGTCCTACTTTGCTAATAATGGAGAAGTATATATTCCTCACTTAATTAAAGAAGTAAAGTATGAAGATAGTACTGAAATATATCAGCCTAGCATTGCTTTGACTAATATTATATCCTCTGATAACGTAGATATAATACGCAGAAGTTTAAGAGATACAGTTAGAATAGGTACTGCTCAAAGTATGCAGTCAGTTCCTGTTCAAGTAGCTGGTAAGACTGGTACGGCTCAATTTAGGCGTGATAAGGCGCCTCATTCCTGGTTTGCTGGTTTTGCCCCTTATAATGATCCTAAAATAGCTATTATAGTCTTAGCAGAAGAAGGTGGTGATATTGGCTTAGCTGTAACTATTGCTAGACAATTTATGGAGTGGTATTTTTCTCAATAATCTGCTAAATTATATAAATATGGAAAATAAAATATTAACAAAAAAAGGCCTTAATAAGCTAAAGAAAGAGTTAGAAGACCTTAAGCATAAGAAAAGGCCTGAAATAGCTGAACGTATTAGACAAGCTAAAGAGCTTGGTGATTTATCTGAGAATGCAGAATATCATCAGGCTAAAGATGAACAGTCCTTTATTGAAGGCCGTGTTTTAGAATTAGAGCATTTAATCAAAACTTGTGAAATAGCTGAAGAGAATACTAATAATGATGAAGTGGGAGTTGGCTCTAAAGTAACTGTATCTAAAGATGGAGCTACTTTAAACCTTACTATAGTTGGTAGTACAGAAGCAGATCCTAGTAACGGCAGAATTTCTTTAGAATCCCCGATTGGTGAAGCTTTGTTAGGTAAAAAAGTTGGCGATGAAGTGGAAGTAGAATTACCAGCTGGAGTTAATAAGTATAGGGTAGTAAATATAGAATAATGTTTATCAAGAAAATAGGCATTGATTTAGGAACAACTTACACTCTAGTATATATACCTAAGAGAGGTATTGTTATTAATGAACCTTCTGTAGTAGCAATATCTGTTTTAGATAAAAAAGTACTGGCCGTGGGTGATGAAGCTAAAGAAATGATTGGGCGTACTCCAGATAGTATAGTAGCTTCTCGTCCT